>PBCD01000028.1 GCA_002717855.1 Rickettsiales bacterium | reverse complement strand
TTCAGATAATTCAAATAAAGCTATGTCAGTTAATCTAGATGCGTGTATTCATTGTAATTTGTGTGTTAGAGCTTGTAGAGAGGTTCAAGTTAACGATGTTATTGGAATGGGAGAAAGAGGTCACTCATCAAAAATAGTTTTTGATTTTGATGATCCAATGGGTGATTCTACTTGTGTGAGTTGCGGTGAGTGTGTTCAAGCTTGTCCAACTGGAGCATTAATGGAATCATCTCTTTTAGACGAAAATGGGAAAAATAAAGGTAAACATGATCGTGAAGTTGATTCTCTTTGTCCGTATTGTGGTGTTGGTTGTCAATTAACTTTTAAGATTAAAGATGAAAAAATTATTTCTGCTGTCGGAAGAGATGGTCCTGCTAACAACAGTAGACTATGTGTTAAAGGTAGATTTGGATTTGATTACATACATAACCCTGAAAGATTAACAAAACCACTTATAAGAAAAGATGGTGTTAAAAAAGATCCAAACGAAAGAGTTGATCCATTAAACCCTTCTACCCATTTTCGTGAAGCCAGTTGGCAAGAAGCACTTGATTTGGCAAGTCAAAAATTACTCCAAATTAGAGATAATGTACCCGGTAACTCTCTAGCTGGATTTGGCTGTGCAAAAGGGTCAAATGAAGAAGCATATTTGTTTCAAAAACTAGTCAGAACTGGGTTTAATAATAATAATGTTGATCATTGCACAAGAATGTGTCACGCCTCCTCAGTTGCTGCTTTAATGGAGGCTATTGGCACAGGTGCTGTGACAGCACCTGTATCAGAGGTCAAAAATGCAGAAGTTGCTATTATTATTGGTGCAAGACCCTCTCAAAATCATCCTGTGGCAGCCACTTTCATTAAAAATGCTATCAAGAAAGGATTGAAACTCATAATTATGGATCCTAGAAAGCAAGAATTATCAACTCTTGCTGAAAAACACCTTCAATTTAAACCGGGTAGCGACGTGGCGCTACTAAATGCAATGCTTAATGTTATAATAGAAGAGGGGTTGGTTGACAGACAATATATTGAGAAACATACCGAGGGTTATCAGCAGTTAATCTCTCACGTAAAGGATTTTACACCAGAAGAGATGTCACCCATATGTGGAATATCTGTTGATGAAATTAGAGAAACAGCAAGAATTTTTGCAAATGCAAAATCTGCTATGATATTTTGGGGAATGGGTATATCCCAACATATTCATGGAACAGATAACTCTAGATGTTTAATTTCTCTAGCTTTAACCACGGGTAACGTTGGGAGACCTGGAACTGGCCTTCATCCCCTTAGAGGACAAAACAATGTTCAAGGTGCCTCTGATGTTGGACTTATACCAATGGTATTACCAGATTATCTTCCTATTGCTGACAAAAAAAATGTTGAATTCTTTGAAAATTATTGGGGAACAAAATTAAATCCAAATCCAGGTTTAACTGTGGTAGAAATAATGGAAGCTATTTATCAAAAGAAAATTAGAGGATTATATGTTATGGGTGAAAACCCAGCAATGTCAGATCCAAACGCTAATCATGCCAGAGAAGCTCTTTCAAGATTAAATACTCTTATAGTTCAAGATATTTTTTTAACTGAGACTGCTTACCTAGCTGATATTGTGTTTCCGGCTTCAGCTTTTCCTGAAAAAACTGGTACATTTACTAATACAGACAGAAGAGTCCAATTAGCTAGAAAAGCAGTAAACCCGCCGGGCGATGCGAGACAAGATTGGTGGATAATTCAAGAATTAGCTAACAGGTTTAACCTTGATTTGAACTACAGTGGACCGGATGAAATATATGACGAATTAAGAAATTGTATGGAGTCTATAAAAAATATTAGTTGGGAACGCTTAGTAAATGAAGGTGCTGTTACATATCCTTGCGATGATGAAAATAAACCAGGAAATGAAGTTATTTTTGGAGAGGGGTTCCCTACTGTTAATAAAAAAGGAAGACTGGTTCCTGCAAATGTTATTTCTCCAGACGAAGTACCTGATAAAGAATATCCATTTGTTCTAACAACAGGAAGACTTTTAGAGCATTGGCACACTGGATCAATGACAATGAGAGCATCGATTCTTAACTCAATTGAACCTGAACCTTATGTACATGTTTCAAAAAAAGATATGAGAAAAAATAATTTGCAGCAAAATGATGTCGTTGAACTTTCAACACGCAGAGGTAAAGTTGATGTAAAAGTTAGATTTGATAGAATGATTCCTGAAGGAATGGTTTTTATGCCATTTTGTTTTGAAAATGCACCAGTAAATTTACTCACAAATCAAGCTTTAGATCCAGATGGTAAAATACCAGAACTAAAATATTGTGCAGCCAAAATTAATAAAATTCAAGCTGAAGCTTAAATTAAGACTCTTCTAGTTGCCTCTTAGTCATGTAATGTTTTTTGGCAACTGGACCAATTAGCAGATTGGCAATAAACGCTATTCCTAATAACCCTGCCATTGCAAACATTGTTGTATTGTACAAAGTGGCAGAGGGATCTACAGTACCTTCTGGAACGATTTGCATCAGGTTACCAATCGTAACAGTTTTTTGTTGAACAAGTTGTTGTATTTGCTCAATCGGTGCACCATAAAAATCATTAAACTGATCTGGATCAACTTTTGAAACAAGTTCATTAATTGATTTTTCTACCGAACCTTGTCGAAGCTGAGTAATAGCTAAAGGACCCAAAACGCCTGCTGTAGACCAAGCAGTTAATAGTCTACCATGAATTCCACCAACGTATTTAGTTCCAAAAATATCAGCTAAATAAGCAGGAATAGTAGCAAATCCTCCACCATACATGGTGAAAATAATCATCGAGGCTGCATAAAACATAATTAAGTACGTAATGCTGGGATTAATACTCATAGCTTTCGCGCTGTATGGAATTGAGAGGTAAAGTAAGATCCCTAACGAAAAAAAAATGAAATATGTTGCTTTTCTTCCAATAAAATCTGACATAGACGCCCAGAATATTCTTCCAATCATATTGAAAACACTTATCATCAAAACATATGTGCCTGCAAAACTAGCAGTTACAATCGCCGGTAAGGTAGATCCAAAAATTTCTATCATCATGGTCTTTGCAACTCCTATCACTCCTATTCCAGCAGTAACATTAAAACATAAAACTATCCACAAAAAATAAAACTGCGGTGTCTTAAGAGCTTGGTCAATGTGGACGTGATTTTTTGTAATTAACCTTGTTTTGGAGGAGTCTTTTGGAGGAGTCCAACCTTTTGGCACCCAGCCCTCTGGTGGCACTCTATATGAGAAAGCTGCAATTGTCATAATAAGAAAATAAATTATTCCTAAAAATAAGAAAGTTTCTGCCGCACCACTTGAACCTGTACCAACTATATAAACTCCGGGATCCTCGGGAATTATCATTCTTGAAACTTCATTTGTTGCAACTACTACAACTTCGACAAGTGAACCTGAAATCTCTGCAAATCTCCTACCTCCTTCCGTAATTAAATTAATGGAATCAGATGCACCTAAAAACTCAGGAGCCTTGTAGAAGGTTTCTAATAGTTTATCTATTGTAAATTTAGCAATCATTGCTCCTCCGCCAAATCCCATGATCGCCATACCAGTTGCCATCCCTCTTCTATCAGGAAACCACCTAATCAGTGTTGAAACAGGGGAGACATAGCCCAAACCCAATCCTATTCCACCTAAAACTCCATATCCTAAATATAAAAGATATAAACCAATTTGTAGCCTGATTTCTTCTGATGATATAAATGGTAAAGAAATATTAATATGAACACCAAGTTCTTGAAGGTAGATTCCAAAAGCACCTATTAAGAAACCTCCACCCCAGCAACATGCAGCAAAAAAACCCACCATCCTTGGGCCTACTTCTTCCAACCATTTCCCAGCATATGCTGCAGCTAGACCCAACGAAACAATAGCGACAGAAAAAATCCAAACCACTTGACTTAATGTCCAATCATCTCCAGAGGAGGAAACAACTCCTAGAACTTTTATAAGCGCAGGGTTAAACATACTCCACGCATACACTGAACCAATGCATAAGTGTATTGCAATCGAGGCTGGTGGAACAAACCATCTATTAAACCCTTTTTTTGCAACGATATTTTTTTTATGTAATCTATCTTTAAAACTCATAATTTATTAACTCCCCTGTTGTTCAAACTCTTTTGAATCTTCTCTGCATTTAATAAATCTAATTCATTATTTATGTTAAAAAATGGATCATAATCAATAATTGGAAAATTAACTACCTTGAATTTAAAATTTTTTGCAAATAAATCAATTTTAAGTATTTTTTTTCTTAATGAATTTTCTAATTCTCTTATTAAATTTACATCCCACATAGCAAAAACAGGATGAATATTTGAACCACTTTTTGCAATTATTACTCTTTCGTCACTATAATTTTCAAGGAAAATTTCTACAATATTGTCAGGAAAAAAAGGAGAATCCACTGGAAAAGTAAATAACAATTTTACGTTTTTATTTTTTCTGTGAAGCCATTCCATACCAGTGTAAATACCCGCTAATGGACCGAAGTTTCCAGGAAACAAATCCTCTAAAACGGGAAATTTTTTGAATTTTTCCCTTATAATACTAGAATTAGAATTAATTATTATTGTGTCTAGTTGTCTAGAAACTTTTTCAATTTGTCTCTCCAAAAGTGTCTGATTATCAAGTTCTTTTAACGATTTATCAAATGATTTCATTCTTTTTGATTTCCCACCAGCCAAAATTAGACCCGCCAAAGATAATTTTTTAATTTTTTTCAATTCTTTGTTCTCCAGAAAGGACTGTAAACTTTTTACCTCTAGCTCTACCAATTAAAGTTAAATTGGCTTTTTTAGCAAGGTCAACACCCCAAGCAGTAAAACCTGACCTTGAAATCACTATTGGGATTTCCATTTGCACAGACTTGATAACCATTTCACTTGTTAATCTTCCGGTTGTGTAAAAAGTTTTATCATTTGGTTTTATATTTTTTAAAAACATATAACCAGCAATTTTATCAATTGCATTATGTCTGCCCACATCTTCCATATATATTAGCGGAGAATTTTCAAAGCATAATACGCATCCGTGAATAGCTCCAGCTTTTAAATATAAGCTTGGTGTCAAATTTATTTTTTTTGATAATTGATAAATCCATTCAATATTAATTTTTTTTTTGTCATTTAATTTTTTTTTTTCAAAGTTTTCCATAATATCCCCAAAAACTGTTCCCTGCGCACAACCTGAGGTAAGTGTTTTCTTTTTAAGCTTTTTCTCAAAATTTGTTTTTCTTTTAGTTCTAACAACTACTGTATCAATATCCTCCTCATATTCTATAGATAATATCTTATCATCTTTTAGTAACATATTTTGATTTAACAAATATCCAATAGCTAGATATTCTGGATAATCATTTATTGTCATCATTGTAACAATTTCTTGGCTATTGAGATAAAGTGTTAATGGTTTTTCTTCAATTACATGAATGGTTTGTCTTTGTAAATCTTGGTCTAGCCCATCAATTTTTCTTGTTAATCTTGGATCATCAATATTTGGTTTTATGTTCATTTACTGCTATTGTTTATTTTAATATATATAACTGTTATCATGTTGCATATAATTTTTAAGATATGTTAGACTCATTTGGAAGAAATATAGATTATTTAAGGTTTTCTGTCACTGATAGATGTGATTTAAGGTGCAGATATTGCATGCCAGAGAAAATGTCTTTTTCACAAAAAAAAGATATGCTCAATTTAGATCAATTGAAAACATTAACTGACGTTCTCATAAGGGTTGGAATAAAAAAAATTCGCATTACAGGGGGCGAGCCATTTGTAAGAAAAGATATAATAAGTTTTTTACAATATTTAAATTATTACAAGAAAAAACAATTATTAAAAGAGATTACTTTGACTACAAATGGTACTTTGTTAGAGAAATATTCAGAAGAGTTAAAACAAAATGGTATCGAAAGATTAAATGTCTCTATTGATAGCTTGATTCCGGAGAAGTATTCATTTATAACCAATGGCGGAAAAATTGATAATGTTTTAAAAGGAATTGAAAAGGCTAGCAACCTAGGTATCAAAATCAAAATAAATGTTGTGTTGCTAAAGAACTTTAATGAGGATGAAATCATATCACTTATAAAGTGGTCTGCTAAAAATGATTTTAATATAACTTTCATCGAAATTATGCCTTTAGGAGAAATTAAATATTCACGTGACACACAATACCTTCCAATATCTGTAGCAAAAAAAAAAATTGAAAATACATATCCATTAGTGGATTGTAATTATACAACAAATGGACCATCAAAATATTACAGAACTAAAGAGTTTTCGTCATTAATAGGTTTTATTAGCCCAATAAGCAATCATTTCTGTGAAACATGTAATCGAATAAGAATCACAAGTAATGGTATGTTATATAGTTGTTTAGGTCATGAAAGTGCTACAAATCTAAAAAGTTCTTTAGAGAAAAATGATATTGAAGCACTAGAAAGAGAAATTGTAAGATCTATTAAAAAAAAACCTGAGAAACATTTTTTTAATATTAATGACAAAGATCCAGCGATTAAACGGTTTATGAGCTTTACAGGTGGATAAAATGCAAAATAACAATATTAAAATTGGACTAGTGTGCTCTGCAAACGAAGTAGCCAAAAAATCTGAATTAATTCTTAAAAAAAAATATAAATTTGTAAAACCAACTCAAGCAGATGTTATTGTAGCTCTAGGAGGCGACGGGACTGTTCTAGAAACATTACATAAATTTTTAAAGCAGAAGATTCCAATTTATGGAATGAACAGAGGACATGTTGGATTTCTAATGAACGAATATTCTGAAAAAAATCTTCTTACCAGATTGAAAAAATCAAAATCAACAAAATTATATCCACTAAAAATAAAAAGTTTTTTAAGTAATGGTTCTGTGAAGGAGAGCATTGCATTCAATGATGTGTCTCTTATTAGAAACACAAGACAAATTGCAAAAATTTGTATAGAAGTTAATAATACCAAAAAAATTGACCAATTACTATGCGATGGTTGTTTGATATCCACTCCTGCAGGCAGTAGTGCTTATAATCTATCACTGAGGGGGCCTGTTTTTCCAGTTGATGCTCAATTGTTGGCCCTAACACCGATTAGTCCGTATAGACCCAGAAGATGGAGAGGGGCATTGCTTCCAAATAATGTTAAAATTACAATGACGGCTCTGGAAGAAAAAAAAAGACCTGTGAGAGCAGAGGCAGATTTTTTTGAAACAAATAATATTAAAAAGTTGGAAGTTGCATTAGATAAAAAACAATTCGTCAACTTATTGTTTGATCAGGGACATGATCTAGAAGAAAGAATAATCAATGAACAATTTTTATATTAAATGAAAACAAAACAAATTTTAAAAAAACTTATTTCATTTAAAAGCATCAGTGAACAAGAGAATATTACTTTACTAAATTATGTTTCCTCTTACTTAAGAAAATTCAATGTAGATGCCGAAATAATCAATCGCCATCAAAATAGAGCAAATCTTTATTGTAGAATTGGACCTAATTCCACTGGAGGCCTAATGTTATCAGGACATACGGATGTAGTTCCTGTAGAAAATCAAAAATGGAAAACAAATCCTTTTGAACTTGTTGAGAAAGATAAAAAGTACTTTGGTAGAGGTACAGCTGATATGAAATCATTTGTTGCAATTGTATTATCATTAGTCCCAAAGATTATTGGTAGAAACCTTAAAAAACCAGTGCATATAATGTTGTCTTATGACGAAGAAATAGGTTGTGTTGGCATACAAAAAGCAGTTCCCTTTCTTAAATCACTTAGGAAGAAACCAAGCTATTGTATTGTTGGAGAACCTACAGAAATGAGAGTAATAACGGAACACAAGGGGAAAAAGAATTTTGTAGTTTCATTCAATGGAGTTGAATCACATTCATCTCAAATTGATAAAGGTGTAAATGCTATAAAATATGCAACAAAATTTATAACATATTTAAATTTAATAGAAAAAAAATTAAGGAAAAAATCTTTTCAAAATAAAAACTATAACCCTCCATATTCTTCAATTAATGTTGGTTTGATTCATGGAGGTATAGCTTTAAATATCATACCCTCAATATGTAATCTTGAATTTGAGATCAGAGATCTTCCATCTAATAATATGTCAAGGATTATTGGAGAAATAAAGGAATATTTATTTTCAAATTTAGAGAAAGAGATGAAAAAGAAAGATGATAAATGTTTCATAAAATTTTCTATCACTAATAATTTTCCACCATTAAAAACCTTAATGAATAATCAAATTGTAAATTTGGCCTTAGGTAATCTTAATACTAATATAACGGATACTGTAAGTTTTGGAACAGAGGCAGGTGTTTTCAACAAAATACCAATTGAAACCATAGTGTGTGGTCCTGGTAGTATTGACCAAGCTCACAAACCAAATGAGTTCATATTAATAGAGCAAATTAACAAATGTGAAGTCTTTTTAGAAAAGATGATAAAAACGATATGCTAAAATGCTCACAAAAAATTTTCACTTTAAAGTTCCAAATAATCTAATAGCACTTAATCCAAAAATACCAAGAAATCATTCAAAATTAGTTGAGGTGAATAAAAAATTTACCATTCAAAAATTTGATAACTTAATTAATCTATTAAATCCCGGCGATTGTTTAATTATAAATGATACAAAGGTAATACCTGCTGAATTAAGTGGGTTTTTAGAAAAAAGCTTAATCAAAATTACATTGAATAAAAGAATTACCAAAACTAAGAATTTATGGCAAGTTTTTGCTAAACCACAAAAAAAACTTAAAAAAAATAAATTTTTAACATTTTCAGAAAATTTTAAGGCAAAAGTTCTTGATATTTCAAAAGACAAGAATGGAGAAGTAATATTAGATTTTAACTATAGTGACGAAGTATTTTTTAGGCTTTTAAAAAAAAATGCTAAATTAGCACTTCCAAACTATATTTCGAAAAAAAGAACATACGAAATAAAGGATCATACTAATTATCAATCAATTTTTGCAAAAAGAAATGGAGCAATTGCCGCACCCACTGCAAGTTTACATTTTAATCAAGAGTTACTTAAAAAATTACTGAAAAAAGGTATAAAGATTGTAAAAGTTACGCTCCATATTAATGGAGGCACATTTATTCCAATAAATAAAATGAATATAAACGATCATAAAATGCATTTTGAATATGGTGAAATATCAAAAAAAGCTGCTTCATTAATAAATTTATCAAGAAAAAATAGGAAAAAGTGTATTGCTGTTGGCACAACAGTTTTAAGGTTATTGGAGTCTTCTAAAAACAAAGATGGAACCATTAAATGTTTTGAAGGTGAAACGAATATTTTTATCAAACCTGGGTGGAAAGTAAATACTGTTGATGGTCTAATAACAAACTTTCATACTCCCAAATCTACTTTATTTGTTTTAATTTGTAGTATAATTGGAATTGAAAAAGCGAAAAAATTATACTCATTTGCTGTTAAAGAAAAAATACGCTTTTATTCATATGGTGATGCGTGTTTAATTTGGAATGAGTCATGAGTTGGAATTTTTTCAAAATATTACATACATATGGTAAGGCAAGAGTGGGTGAATTAAAAACTGCTCACGGTAAAGTTGACACTCCAGTTTTTATGCCGGTAGGAACGTTAGGTTCTGTAAAAGGAATTTTTCCAAGTGACTTAAAAAGAGCCGGAGTTCAAATTATTTTAGGTAATACTTACCACCTCATGCAACGTCCTGGAGAAAACTTAATAAAAAAAATGGGGGGGTTACAAAAATTTATTAATTGGGATTGTCCTATACTAACTGACTCAGGAGGCTTTCAAATATGGTCTCTTTCCAAACTAAGAAAAATAGATCAAGATGGCGTTACTTTTTCTTCGCATATAGATGGAAAACAGATTAGACTTACACCGGAGTCTTCAATAATTATTCAAAACAAACTGAATTCAAATATCACAATGGCACTAGATGAGTGTACAAATTTTCCATGTACTCATGATGATTCACATGAATCTCTGAAACTAACAGTGAAATGGGCTGAAAGATGTAAACAAAAATTTGTAAAAAGAAAAGGATATGGATTATTTTCAATTGTCCAAGGTGGAGTATTCCCTGACCTAAGAGAAAAATGTGCAGAGTTATTAAAACAAATTAGTTTTGATGGTTACGCAATCGGAGGTTTATCTGTTGGAGAAAAACATAAAAAAATGATTGAAATTGTGGATCACACGACCAACTTTTTACCTGAAAATAAGCCTAGATATCTGATGGGTGTAGGTAGACCCATAGACATAATTAATGCTGTCGAAAAAGGAGTTGATATGTTTGACTGTGTTTTGCCAACTCGATTTGGAAGGAATGGAAGAGCATTTACAACTAGTGGAGAAATAAATCTAAAAAATGCAAAATTTGCTTATGATGAAACACCACTTGATGAAAAATTAGATTGTTTTGTTTCCAAAAACTTTTCAAAAAGTTATATTCATCATCTGACAAGAAGTAATGAGATACTTTCATCTATGATTATTAGCCTTAATAATATTTTTTTTTATCAAAATATGATGACAGATTTAAGAGAATCAATTATGAATGGTAATTACGATGAAGTAAAAAATAATTATAAAATTTATCATGGCGAATATGAAAGAATTTAAATCTCTGGGTAAAAAATCAGAGATTCCAAACGATCCAGACAAGTTTAACCTTGAATCAATTACAAACCCCAACCGAGCTAAAGATTATGTGATTAGACTTTCTTCACCAGAATTTACCAGCATATGTCCGATTACAGGACAACCAGATTTTGGAAATATTATAGTTGATTATGTTCCAAATAAAAAAATTGTTGAAAGTAAGTCATATAAGCTTTTTCTTTTTTCATTTAGAAATTTTGGTGGGTTCCATGAGGATTGTACAATTAAGATTGCAAAAAAAATTATCAAATCAGTAAAACCTAGATGGTTACGAGTTGGAGGTTTTTGGAATCCAAGAGGAGGTATTCCAATTGACATTTTCTTTCAAACTCACAATCCACCAAAAAACTTATGGATTAAGGAATACGATATTATACCATATAAGGGAAGGTGAAACCAATTATTTACCTTCATAAAAACAACCACCAATTCGAGGTCTTATTATTTCAATTTTTCTTAATTGATCAATATCTTTTATTAATTTATTCCAAAACCATTTGGCAATATTTTCACTCGTTGGAAATTCTAAATCTGTGATTTCATTTAATAGATTATGATCAATAATGTTTATTAAGGGTAAGATTAATTTATCTAATTTTTCAAAGTTAAATACCCAACCATGTTTTGTTTCTGTGTTGCCCTCAATGTATATAACCATCTCATAACTATGACCATGAATTTTACTGTATTTATGTTTTTTTGGAAAACCTGGCATATAATGTGCCGTTTCAAAATAATATTTTTTATATATAATCATTTTTACTAGTTTATATTTAGTGTTTTATGGATCTGAAAGCTTGGAAACCATGGTTTATGAGATTTACAATATTCAATGGTCTTAATAATATTTATTTGTTTTTTATTATCATCAAGGGGTTGTAAAAAGAAATACTTGAAATTTAACCTTTTTAAACTGTTTAAATCAAATCTTTGTTGTGGATAAATAATCTTTAGTTCATCACCTTTTTTTACTTTCCATAGATTTAAATTTTTGGGACTTACACATACCCAATCAAAATTTATATCTATTGCAATTGTTCCGTTAGTTTCAAGTGCTACAAAAAATCCTTTTTGTTTTAACCTTTCAACTAAACGTGAATTTGCTTGTAGCATAGGCTCTCCGCCAGTAAGCACAACAAACTTTTGTAACGTTTTGTATTTTTGATTCCAAACTTCTTCAACTTTGGTAGAAAGTTGATTTAATGAAAAGTCTCCTCCATTTAATCCGTCAGTACCAACAAAATCAGTGTCACAAAAATTACATAAAGCATTTTGTTTATTCTTTAATTTTCCATTCCATAAATTACAACCAGTAAATCTTACAAAAACGGCTGGTCTTCCAGTATAATAACCTTCACCTTGAATTGAACTAAATATTTCCTTAACTTTAAACATTTTTTCTATATTTTATTGGATCTTTCATTTTAGCTTCAGAGAAACCATTCAATCTTAATAAACAAGCATCACACTCTCCACAATTAATTTTTTTTTTTGGATTGTAGCAACTCATTGTATATTTAAAATCAACATTATTTTGCTTTCCTACTTGTATTATTTCTTTTTTATTCATTTTTAAAAGAGGCGTATGAATTTTTATTTTTTTGCCAAGAACTGACTGTTTTGTAGCTATGTTTGCCATTTTTTCAAACATAGAAATAAATTCTGGTCTACAATCAGGATAACCTGAGTAATCTATGAAGTTTACTCCAATAAAGATATTACTACACTTTAAGTATTCTGAATACCCTAAAGCATAAGATAAGAAAATTGTATTTCTGGCTGGTACATATGTTACTGGTATATCATTTGGAATATTTGAAGTAGATCTGTTCTTTGGAATATCTATATTATCAGTAAGAGCGGAACCACCAAAAAAATCTATTTTAAAAATTTTATAAAATTTTACCTTTTGAAGAAAAACTTGTTTTTTAGCAAAAGATAATTCTTTACTATGTCTTTGACCGTAATCGAAGGAAATACAATACGGAATAAAACCTTTTTCGATAGCTATAGAAAGTACTACTGATGAATCTAATCCGCCACTTAAAAGTACTACTGCTTTTTCTTTTTTCATAATATAATCTTAAATAAAATAAATAATATTTGTTTAAACGAAATGAACAATAAAAAAAAGCTTATTATTAGAAAAGCATATGATTTAGGTTTCGAATCTGTAGGTTTTACGAAGCCTAAAATTTCTTCAATAGATCAAAACAACCTAATTAAATTTTTAGAAAATAATCTATTTGGTGATATGAGATGGCTTGAAAAACATGTAACAAAAAAAAATAATCCTGAAAAATTATGGCCAGAAGTTAAAACTATCGTTGTGCTTGGTTTAAATTATGCTCCAGAAAAAAATCCTTTAAATAAAAATTTATTTAAAAATTACGCAAATATTAGCGTTTATGCTTCAAATAAAGATTACCATGATGTTATAAAAAAAAAATTAACTCATTTACAAAAATGGTTAAAGTCAAATTTAAAAATAGATTCTAAATGTTTTGTAGATTCCGCACCTGTATTTGAAAAACCCTTGGCACAGAGTTCGGGTTTAGGTTGGCAAGGAAAACATACAAATTTAGTATCCAAGAAATTTGGTTCATGGTTATTCTTATGTGAAATTTTCTTACCAATAAAAATTGAATATGATAAAAAGGAAATTAATAACTGTGGCTCATGTAGAGATTGTATTGATATTTGCCCAACACATGCTTTTCTAGACCCATACAGAATTGATGCTAGAAAGTGTATTTCTTATCTTACTATTGAGCATAAAGGACCGTTTCCTGTAAGTCTTAGAGATAAAATTGGAAATAAAGTTTACGGTTGTGACGATTGTTTAGCTATTTGTCCATGGAATAAATTTAAAAAAAATACTATTCACAGACAATTTATTACGGAGAAAAAAATTGAAAATTCTAAAATTTATAATTTGCTTAATTTGACAGAAACTCAGTTTAAAATAGAATTTAAAGAGTCACCAATTTTAAGAATTGGATGGAAACGATTTATGAGAAATGTATTAATTGTAGCTGGCAACAGTAGAAACAGAAAGTTTGTATTAAGAGTTAAAAAACTATTACTAAACAATGAAGCGTTGATTAGAGGTGCAGCAATATGGTCCTTAGGTAAATTAATGAACCACAAAGAAAGGGCCTTTTTAAAGAAATCAAGAATTTTTAACACAGAAAAAAATAAATATGTTTTATTTGAATGGGAGTTATTTAAAACTTTATAATTTCCTTTAGTGCAGTGAAAAGATTATCCATAATGCCCTCATCAGATGAGGAATGACCAGCAGTATTAACAAATTTTATTTTTGAATTCTTCCAGCTTTCTGATAGTTTAAAAGCATTTATTGGTGGACAAATTAGGTCATATCTTCCTTGAACTATATATCCAGGAATATGAGATATATTTTTAATATTATTTAAGATAAAATTATCCTCAATAAAGAATCTATTTCTTATGAAGTGAGTTTCCATAAAAGGAGAGTTTGGTAAACCTTCTCTATTTTTAATTAAATTAGGTTTTTCAAACTTATAATTATCAGGATTTATTTGAGATAAAATTCTTTCATAATCGTGCCAAACCCAAGAATGTAAATGAGAGTTTTCTAATTGAATTTTTTTAATATAGGAATTAATTAGATCACTTTGATCATCAATATCTAAGAAATTTATAAATTCTTTAAAAAGTTCAGGTGCAAAATTTTTTGGCGCATCCACAAATGCCCATTGAATTTCACTCATCATACCTAAAAAAACTGATCTTAGGACAATACCCAAAACATTTTTTGGATGAGATATTGCATAGCATAGTGCTAGAGTTGCACCCCATGATCCACCAACTACTAAAAGCTTGTCTAAACTCAAAAAATCTCTGATTTTCTCTATATCATTAACTAGAGTTTGAGTATTATTATTTTCTGTAATTCTATATGGTTTGCTTTTACCACAGCCTCTTTGATCATAAATAATTGACTTAAAAATTTTTGGATCAAATAATCCGTGATGCTCACTCCTACAATGACCACCAGGACCGCCATGAAGAAAAATAACTGGAATACCGTCTTTTTTTCCGCTTATTTCAATATAAATTTTATTGCCATTTCCTACATCGAGGTTATACATTTCTGGAAGGCTGGAATGTGAAAAAAAATAATTTTTCATTAGTTTTTAATTTTATAAAATATATATTAAGTATTATGAAATTTGAAACCCTTAATGAACTTATTTTAGCTTTAATACTTTGGATTACAACATATACTAATTATCCCGAACCTCAAAATCAAATCATAATTGAGTCTATTAGTCAGAAATCACTGAGTGAGTTGGCATGCGGAAGACCCTGTGAAATTATGGCTTACACTCCTGTCAACGAAAAAAGTAAAATTTATCTTATAGACGAGCTTGATCCACTGAATGATGTATGTCACCAAGGAATACTGCTACATGAAATTATTCATGTCATACAAGAGGAAAATAATTTTGCTTCAGATTATGAAAATAAAACGAAAAAGCACCTCAGAGAGATGAATGCTTTAGTAAATCATAATATTTTTTTAAGTCAGTATGGTAAAAAAATATTATACAGTAACGGTTTCGCTGCTAAGTTTAAAAAAAATAGCAATTCTATAAACGATTTATATTGTTAAATTATTTTTTGTCTAATAAAGATTTTAACATACTTTTACCTATAAAACCTGATATCAATTCATTTTTAATAATATATGCCGGTGTTCCACTAATGCCAATTCTATTTGCTATTTCTAAGTTTTGCTCTAATTTGGTATTTATATCTTCACTCTCAGATAGAATTTGTATTTTTTTAAAATCAATCTTCTTATTTTTAAAAAATAATTCAATGCTCTTTTGATCAATTTTTTTTAAATTAAAAATATATTTGTGAAATTCTAAGAAAACTCTATTATTTGTTTGCCCAAGGGCAAGAGATAATTTTGCAAGATAAGTTGATTGTTTGGATAATATAGGAAGATTTTTATAAATTATCTTTAGATCACCCTCCTCATCTAATAAATTCATTATCTCTTTATGAGCTCTTTTACAATAGCCACAATTGTAATCAAAAAATTCAATAATTATTTTTTTTGCATTTGTTTTTCCACTAAATAAATTATAATCGGGTTTTTTAATTAAATTAAAATTGCTCGTCAAATATTGTTTTTGTCTTTCGAGTACTTTCATATCTTTTTTTTTTTCAAAATCACTCAAAGACTTGATTATTATTTCTGGATTTTTAAGAATATAGTCCTCTAGATCATCAACTGTTAAAAACTTAGCTAACAGGCTTTTATTAAATATTAAAATAAAAAGGATTACTGAAAATAATATTTTAAGGAACATACTTTTCTAAATTTAGATTAATACTTAAATTTAAAAATGTAAATAAGTTAATTTTACTAATTAATATCCTCTAACATTTTCAAAAAATCTTTAGAAAATTGTTTTGAATCAAATAATTTTTTTTTATTTGGATTTTTATTTAATGCCTTTTTGTAAAGATATAATTTTTTGTTATTACAAAATTTTTTTGCTTTAAAAATGTAATCTTTTATGTCATAAGCTATCCAATCGTCATTTTTCAATAAACTGTTAATACTTTCTCCACATCTAAACATATGAGATTCATTTTTCAATGTTAGAATAGGAATATTGAAAAAAGAAGCTTCAAAAGATGTTGTTCCACCATTGTAAGGGAAAGTATCTAAGTAAATGTCAACTTCATTAAAAGATTCTAAATATGCTTTTCTATTTTTACATCTATTAAAGATAATTCTACTTTTTTCTATTCCCCTGTTCGAAAAAAAATTTTTAATTATTTCTTCCTCATTATCAGAATAAAATTTATTATTGAATTGCAAATAACTTTTTGAACACGACCTTATAATTTGACTCCAAGCATTTAATAAAGGACTGTTGAGTTTTTCTGGTCTTTGAAAACAACCAAAAACTACATAGTCTTTTTTTTGCGGCTGTTTAATTAAATTTTTATTTAACTCTGATTCAGAATATACACACCAAGAATTAGGTAAATTATAAATCTTCTCTGTAAAATTTCTTTGATCTCGATGTGGAGTGGCTATTCTATCACCAATGATATAATCCATCTCTTTAAGTCTAGTCGATGCTAACCAGCCTGCCCATGAAGCTTGTATTTTACAAGGTTTAAGTTTAAAGAGTTCAATTCTATTTCTAGGAGCAAAGCCTGATAAATCAATTAAAATATCATTTTTATCCTTAAAAATTTGATGAGCAAGTTCTTCATTTGATTTATTACCTACTAATTTCCAGTTTGTGTAATCAGATATTAGCTGTGATATGTGATCTTTATAAAAGACAGTTGAATAAATGTTAATAGATAATTTTTTCGTTATTTCTGGTACAAAATCTTTTAAAAAATAACCTATAGGATGTTGTCTTATATCAGCTGAAATTAGCCCAATATTGAATTTTTTTTTCAATAATTTTGGAAAATTAAAAGAAGGTTTTTCTTCACGATTTTTAAAATAAAAAGCTGTTAATTTTTTATATCTCTTAAATTGTCCATCACAACAATAGCCCCTTAAAACTGCCTGCAAGTATTCTGACTGGGCTGGGTCTAAAATTAGCATTTTTTTGAAATAAATTTCAGCGTAGAAAAATTTTCTAACTTTTAGAAAAAACCTTCCTAAATTTTCAAAAATTAAAATCCTGTCAATATTTAATTTTCGTGCTCTGTTTAGTAATTTTAAAGCTTCGACATAATTATTTTTTTTTACTAAAATTCTTGAAGCATTGATATAAGAAGGAGTGAATCTTTGATTTACATTAATAGCCATCATATAGTTTTTTAAAGATTCATCATAATTATAAATTTCTGTATATAAATTTCCTAAATTAAAATATGTTATATGATTTTTTTCTAAACTAAGTGATTTTTTAAAGTAATGTATAGCTGATTTGTAATCATATGTATTCTTTATTGCAATCGCTAGGTTATTGTAGATTGAAGTAGAAAAAAATTTTCTTTTAATACAATCTTGACAAAAATCTATAGCTTCATCATATTTCTTCGAAATAATTAAAACGTTACTTTTCATATTCATTAATTTGATATGATCAGGAAAAATTTCAATTAATTGAGATAATTTTTTTAAAGACGAAGCAAATTTTTTATTTAAAACATCAGAATTTATCTCTTCTGTAATTTCTCTATTTAACAAGTAGTAAACCTTTTGAACTTTTAATGCAAATTAAAGACCACTTGTAGAAAAAAATAAATCATATCTGGTGCGCTCGGTCGGACTTGAACCGACAAGGGACGAATCCCGCTGGATTTTAAGTCCAGTCTGTTTACCAATTTCAGCACGAGCGCAAAAAAAATTATTATAAATATAATATTCTTTTAATATAAGGAGGATAAATATCAAAACTCAAATTCTATTATTACAAAATCTGACAGTTTAATCAAATCTCTTAATCCTTATTAAATTTTTTTTTAATCAGTTCTTTTGAAATTCTTTCAGCATTTAATTTCAACCATTCACGAATTTCTTTTTTTATAATCTCACTTTCGGAATCAATCTTTTTATTCCCATTTGTTTTTGTTGTGTTAATTTTTTTAACTCCATGAACTATCTCATTTTCCTCTGTCTTTAAAAAATTTTTTACATCTTGAATTATTTTGTCATTTTTATTTTTCATCAGGTTGTTCTCTCTTTTGATTTGATTTTATTATCAATTGATGCCAAAAGAGAATCAATATTTACATCGATATTAATGTTATTAGCTTTTAGATTTAAATCTTTTTTTTTTATTTTGGCTTCAATACCATTGCGAATTTCATTATAAACTTTATTATTTTTTAAATGTTTAAAGTTTAAGAGGTTATTTCCTAAATTCATGCTTACATTGTTGGCTATTTTATTTGTACTTTCAAGGTAAAGTTCTTTGCTTATTAGTTCCTGAAAGTATAATTCTTTTAAAGCTCGTAATTTTTTTTCGCTATTCTCCAAAAAACAATATATTTTTTCATCATGCATATTAATTTTTTTAAAATTGAATATTTTTTTTGTATTTGGTCTTTTTGAATCTAAATAACCAAGGTAAAATATCAAAGCTATAACGTAAAATATAATAGGAAAAATTTCATTTGATGTTGCAGTCATTGTCTTTTTATACATTTAAAATGTCAAAAAATATATACCAAAAAGAAAAATTATGACAAACGAAAGAGGTGTTGAAGAAGTTCTTAAATCAATTATGGAACTAATTGATGAAGCACAAAATTTGGAAAACCAAGTTGAAGATAAATCTTCAAAAGAAAAATTAGAATTTAAAACTAAAAAAACTTCAAAAAAGTCAAAAATCAAATCATATTCAGATTGGTCTGGAAAAAAATTTACAGACCAAAAAAATAATGGAAAAAAACATTTATTAGGTAAAAAAATAGCAAAGATTTTTGAGGATGAATTTAGTGAATGGGTTCAAGTTAATATGAAAAAAAATTCAAGTTAATACTAATCTTTGAGACACTAAAAAATTTTTGGGTTTC
>PBCD01000027.1 GCA_002717855.1 Rickettsiales bacterium | reverse complement strand
GTTCAATTGTCACCATTTGGGGTTTTTACTGATAAACAAAACGAAAGAGTTTTCGTTACAAATGTAAAATCTAATAGTGTTTCAGTAATTAATACTGATAACTATAGATTAGTAAAAAATATAAAAGTAGGAAAATGGCCATATCAAGTAGCATTTGACGAAAATAACAAAAAAATTTTTGTTTCTAATCAAAGAGAAAATAGTATTTCAGTAATAAATTCTCATACTCTTAATGTTGAAAAAACACTTCATGATATTTGCGAATATCCTGAAGGTATAAATATAGACAGTAAAAAAGAAATAATAATTATTGCTTGTTGGTTTGATAATGAAATAGTTATATTAGACCTGTTAGATTATAGTTTATTAAAAAAAATTAGTGTAAGTGGTGGGCCTAGAGCTTTTGGTAACTTTATATTAGAAAAAAAAAGGTAACTTAGTGACACAAAATTTAAATAATAATTTATTATTTGAGATGGCTAATGCAATTAGAACTTTGTCAATTGATGCAATTCAAGAAGCAAATTCTGGCCATCCAGGTTTACCATTAGGATTGGCTGATGTGGCTACAATGTTGTTTAAATACTATCTAAAATTTGATGTAAGTAATCCTAAATGGCTAAACAGGGATAGGTTTATTCTTTCTGCAGGACATGGTTCAATGTTACTTTATGCTCTTTCATATCTAACTGGATATAAGGACACGAATCTTAAACAATTAAAAGATTTTAGAAAATTAGGAAGTAAAACAGCAGGACATCCTGAATATGGTTTGTTAAATTGCATAGAGACAACAACAGGTCCTCTAGGTCAAGGTTTAGCGAATGCTGTAGGGATGGCAATATCTGAAAAAATATTAAATAAAAAATTTGGTTCTTCAATAATAGATCACAAAACTTGGGTTGTGGTTGGAGATGGGTGCTTGATGGAAGGTATATCTCAAGAAGCTATTTCGATTGCAGGACACATGAATTTAAAAAAACTCATTGTTTTATTTGATGATAACGGTATTTCAATTGATGGTAAAACTTCATTAGCGACTTCAGATAATCAATTACAAAGATTTAAAGCATGTAATTGGAACGCGATATCAATTGATGGCCATAATTATGATCAAATTAATTCAGCGCTGCAAGCTGCTCAAAAAGCAAAAAAACCAACTCTTGTATCGTGTAAGACAATCATAGGATATGGTTCTCCAAATAAATCTGGAAAATCTGAATGTCATGGTGCTCCTCTTGGGATAGATGAGGTAAAAAATACCAAAGATTTTCTTAAATGTAAAAATAAATCATTTTTTGTACCCGACAAGATTCTCAATCACTGGAGAAACATAGGTAACAGAAATAAAAAAAAATTTTCTAAATGGAAATCTAGAGTAAATACGTCAAAAGTTGGAAAAGAATTTCTTAAACAAATGAAAAAGTCAGTTTATAAACGTAAATCAGATGTAAATTATTTTTTATCAAACAAAATTATCAGTGCAAAAGAAGAAGCAACCAGAAAATCATCTCAAAATGCTCTTGAACTTTTATTGAATGATTCAAATAATCTTTTGGGCGGTTCAGCAGATCTAACCGCTTCTAATTTAACAAGAGTTTCTACTTCAAAAACAAAAGGTAAAAATCTTAATTATTTATATTACGGAGTGAGAGAACACATCATGGCAGCTGCAATGAACGGAATCTCATTACATGGAGCTTTTGTTCCTTATGGCGGCACATTTTTAATTTTTTCTGACTATTGTAAAAACTCAATCAGGTTATCTGCGTTAATGAAACAACAAGTAATTTATGTCTTCACTCATGACTCTATTGGACTTGGCGAAGATGGTCCAACACACCAACCAGTTGAACAATTAGCTGGACTAAGAGCTATTCCTAATTTGACAGTCTTACGGCCCTGTGATGCTATTGAAACCTTTGAAAGTTGGGAAATAGCACTCATGCAGAAAAACACTCCAACAGCTTTGGCCTTATCCAGACAGTCAGTACCATTAGTAAGAAGTGATTATAAAGTCAATAAGAGTATCATGGGGGCATATGTTATAAAAAAATCTAAAAATCCTAAAATTAAGATTATCGCAACTGGGTCGGAAGTATCAGTGGCAATCAAAGTTTTTAATAATTTAAAAAAATTAAAAATTTCCTCTCAAGTTATTTCAATGCCCTCTATGGAATTATTTGAAGCTCAAAATGAGAGTTATAAAAAGAAAATTTTGGGAGATGAATTAAAAGTTATAATTGAAGCTGCCTCAGATTTCGGTTGGCACAAATATATTAACGGAAAAGGAAGAATATTTGGTGTAAATTCTTTTGGAGAATCTGGAAAAGGAGAAGATTTATATAAACATTTTGGATTAGATGATAGTATGATAACAAAACAAATAGTAAAAGAATATTTTAAATGATTAATTTAAAAAAATCTTTTGAGGATGCACTAGAGTTTGTAAACAACAAAGTATGTTTTGTGAGATGTGATTTAAACATGCCTTCAACAGATGGTAAAATAACAGACCTCTCAAGATTAGATAAAGTAGTACCTACAATCAAAGAAATTCTGCTTCGAAATGGAAAAATAATTTTAATCAGTCATTTTGGCAGACCTAATGGAAAATTTAATGAAACACTAAGTTTAAAACCAATGGTACCATTGTTGGAAAAAAGAATAGGAAAAATAATTAAATTTTGCGACGAAGACATAAAAAATTCAGATAAATTAAAAAAAAAAATTAATAAGTTAAATGCAGGTAATATCTTATTGCTGGAAAATATAAGATTTTATAAGGAAGAAGAAGAAAATGATCCGAATTTCTCTAGAAATTTATCTTCACTTGGAGACATCTACATAAACGAGTCTTTCTCATCAAGTCACAGGAAACATTCTTCGATAACAGGAATATCTGCTTTTTTACCGTCATTTCCTGGGAAGTTATTTCAATATGAACTACAAAATTTAAATCATATTGTTAAAGAAATGCAAAAAGAAAAGTCTATTGCTATTTTGGGGGGATCGAAAGTATCGACGAAGACAGGAATAATTGAAAATCTTTCAAAAAAATTTAATAAAATTCTTATTGGTGGTGCTATGGCAAATACTTTTTTAGCCTCTCAGGGAGTTAACATTGGTAAATCTTTTATTGAATCGCGTTTGTTAGAAAAAACAAATTATATTTATACGGTTAATAAAGATAAAATTATTCTTCCTATAGATTGCATCGTTTCAAAATCAGAAAATAATGAAATGAACTCAGCAGTAGATATCGGAAATGTAAAGAATGATGACTTAATTTTTGATATTGGTCCTAAAACTAGGAAAATTTTTTACAATGAAATATTGAAACATGAAAAATTACTTTGGAATGGACCATTAGGACTATTTGAGAAAAAACCTTTTGATAATGGAACAAATTATGTTTCTTCCATTGTGAGTAAACATAAATCTGATCGTTTTTTTTCTATCGCAGGAGGTGGTGATACTATATCCGCATTAAAAAACTCGGGGTATATAGATGACTTTTCATTTATTTCAACAGGTGGTGGTGCCTTTTTAGAATTTATTGAAGGAAAAAGTTTGCCAGGGATTGAGATTTTAAATAATTAGATTAAATTATAAAAAGTGTTACAAAAAATATTAAAAAAAATAGCCGCTGAACTTTCAGACAAACCAAGAGGTATACTTGCTGCTGATGAAAGCAGTGGCACGATCAAAAAAAGATTCGACTTAATTAATTTAGAATCTAATTTTGAAAACAGAAGAAAATACAGAGAACTTTTATTTTCTACACAAAATATTGGTGATTACATAAGTGGGGTAATATTATTTGATGAAACGATAAGACAAAAAGATAAAAATGGAAAAAGTTTTGGAGATTTACTCAAACAAAATAATATTCATGCTGGTATAAAAGTTGATGCTGGTGCAAAGGATCTGGTTGGCTCGGATGGAGAGAAAATTACAGAAGGATTAGATAATTTAAGTAACAGAATGCAAGAGTATGCTCAACTTGGTGCAACATTTGCTAAATGGAGAGCAGTTATAGAAATTACAAAAACTAATCCATCTGATTATTGCATTGAATTAAATTCTCATGCCCTAGCCAGATATGCTAAAATATGTCAACATAATAACATTGTGCCAATTGTTGAACCTGAAGTTTTAATGGATGGAGACCATGATATAGAAAAATGTTATGAAGTTACAAGTAAAACTTTGAGAAATTTATTCAAGAACTTGAAATTTCAAAATGTTTATCTGGAAGGCATTTTACTAAAACCAAATATGGTCATATCAGGTTTAAAGTGTGAAAAACAAGCAACTGTAAATGAGGTTGCTCAAATGACTGTTGAATGCCTTAAAAATAATGTTCCAGAGGAGGTTCCCGGAATAGTTTTTCTATCAGGTGGACAAAATGATCAAAGAGCAACTGAACATCTAAATGAAATGAATAAAATTCAGGGTTTTTCTTGGAAATTAAGTTTTTCCTATGGTAGAGCATTGCAACAACCCGTTTTATACAAATGGAAAGGTGATGATGATAATATTCTTGAAGCCCAAAAAGAACTTTTAAAAAGATCAAAACTGAATTCTATGGCAACTACAGGTAAATATCTGTTAGAAATGGAATAAGAGCTTAATAACTAATAGTGTTTTAATTAAATGGATATTAGTGTTAATTATAAAAATATATTTTTTAAAATGAATAATTCAATAAAGATTGCACCCTCAATACTTTCAGCTAATTTTTCTTCACTAGGCGAAGAAATTTCAAAACTTGATAAAACTGATTGTGACTATATTCACATAGACGTTATGGATGGTCATTTTGTACCCAATTTAACATTTGGTCCAACAATAATAAAATCTATCAGACATCTCACAAAAAAACCCTTTGATGTTCATTTAATGATAAATCCAGTAAAAAAATTTTTGCAGGATTATATAGATGCAGGTGCTGATATTATTACAATTCATCATGAAATAGATGATGATGTTATTGATTGTATAAAATTTTTGAAAGAACAAAGAATTAAAACTGGTATTTCAATAAAGCCTAAAACTAGTTACAGAGTTCTTGAAAAATACATAAATCATATAGATCTAATACTAATTATGACAGTTGAACCTGGGTTTGGAGGGCAATCATTTATAAACTCACAAATTCAAAAAATTAAAAATGTAAGGACACTTATTGGTGGAAAGAAAATTAAAATAGAGGTTGATGGAGGCATCAATGAAGATACAGCGAAAAAATCAATAAATGCAGGAGCTGAAATTTTAGTTGCTGGTTCATCAATATTTATGAGCGGTGATTATCAAAAAAACATCTTAAAATTAAAAAAACATTAAGATGATTAAAATGAAGAAGTTTATTTTTTTATTTTCTTTAATTTTTTATTTTTGCTTTAGTTTTCTTAAATTTGCTGAAACTAATGAAAGAATTATAGAAATAAAGTCCATAAACGTTAAAAAAAAAAAAATATTTGACGAACTTAATTTAACTGGAACATTAAAGGCAAATGAAAATGTTGATATTACTTCAGTAGTTTCAGAAAAAATAAAAGTTATAAAGTTCAAAGAGGGTTCCTTCGTTAAAAAAAATCAAATCTTAGTTGAATTGGAGGATCATGAAGAAAAAGCACTACTGAAACAAGTAGAAGCTGAATTAGATGAGGCAAAGCTTAATTTTTCAAGAACAATGAAATTAGTTGAGGAAGGTAATGCTTCTCAAGCAATGTTAGATAAAAGGTTAAAAGAGAAACGAAAGTATGAAGGACAATATGAGGAGGTAGTCGCGAAAATTAACGATAGAATCATTAAAACACCATTTGACGGAATGATCAGTACCAAAAACTTTAGTGTAGGTTCATTTGTAAAACCTGGTGACGTTATAACCTCCTTATATGATATCAGAAAGATAAAGGTTGATTTGTACATACCAGAAATTTACACACAAAAAATAAAAAATAATCAACCGTTTAAACTATCCATTCTTTCTGATGATGAAGTAACATACGGTGGAAAAATTTACGCGATTGATCCTTTTATTAACAAAAAAACCAGAAACTTTAAAGCTAGTGGGATTATAAATAGAAATGATAAATTAACACTAAGACCAGGAATGATGGCGGAAATAAAAATTTCCCTCGATGAAAGAAATGTTTTCACAGTCCCAGAAGGCTCAATAATCCAAGAAAATGAGAAAACATTTGTCTTCTTAGTAAAAAATAGTTCGTCTCAAAAAAGAGAAGTTGAGATCGGAAAAAGAAAACAAGGACTTGTTGAAATAACTAAAGGGTTAAGTACAGGAGACATAGTTGTGTATGAGGGGACGAATAAAATCCGAGATGGATCAAAGATAATAGAAAAAAATGAATTTTTCTAAATTTTTTATAAAAAAACCTGTTTTTTGCATTGTTGGATGTTTATTATTGTTACTTATTGGATATCTTTCTTTAATTGAATTACCTCTAAGACAATATCCTGATATCGAAAAATCACAAATCACAATTGATACTAGATATTCAGGTTCAGCATCATCAACTGTTGAAACAAAAATAACAGAAATAATCGAAAATCAAATAAGTGGGATCGAAGGAATTAGATCCATTAATTCAGTTAGTAGAGACGGAAGGTCTAAAATTACAATTGAATTTAGTCAATCTAAAGATATCAACGAAGCTGCAAATGATGTAAGAGATTCAATATCAAGGATAAGTGGCAGACTACCAAAAGATTCTGATCCTCCCGAAATATATAAAATTGATTCTGATGCTGATGCAATAATGTGGTTAAATTTAACTTCTACAACTCTAAATCAAATGGAATTAACTGAATATGCAGAGAGATTTTTGATAGACAGACTCTCAGTTGTTCCTGGTGTAGCAAGAATAAGAATTTCAGGGCAAAAAAAAAAGTCATTAAGAATTTGGTTAAATCCGAAATTATTGTCCTTGTATAATTTAACCGTTCTAGACATTGAAAAGAAAATTTTAGAAGAAAACGTTGAATTTCCAGCAGGAAGATTAGAATCAGAAACAAGAGATTTTACTGTCAGATTTTTAACAACTTTAAACAAAGTAGAAGATTTTAAAAATCTTATTGTTAAAAAAGATGAAAGTAATTCATATGTTAGGCTACAAGATATTGCAAAAGTAGAATTCGGTGCAGAAGAACCTCGTCAATTATTCAGGGGTAATGGCGAAGAAATGGTTGGCTTAGGGATTGTAAAACAAACCTCAGGAAATTTAATAAAAGTTGCACAAGGAGTAAAAAAAGAATTTAAAAAAATTCAGACAACACTTCCAGAAAATATTAAAATTTATCAAAGTTATGACACTTCTATTTTTGTTTCAGAAGCTCTAAATGATGTAATATTTACATTATGTTTGGCAATTTTTTTAGTAACATTAGTTATATTCATATTTTTAAGAAATTTACGATCTGCTCTTATTCCTTTTTTAACAGTACCAATTTCGTTGATAGGCAGCTTTATACTACTTGGTCTTTTTGGTTTTTCTATAAATTTAATTACTCTGCTTGCACTAGTTTTATGTACCGGTTTGGTTGTTGATGACTCAATTGTAATGCTTGAAAACATCTACCAAAAAATAGAGGAAGGAGAAAGTAATTTCAATGCAGCAGTGAGTGGAGCGAAAGAGGTTTTTTTTGCAATCGTTTCAACTTCAATTATTTTGATAAGCGTTTTTATTCCAATTGCTTTTCTTCAGGGTGATACCGCTAAACTTTTTGATGAATTAGCAGTAACAATTATTGGTGCAATATTTTTTTCAACCATAATTTCACTAACTCTTACACCAATGTTATGTTCTCAAATTTTAAGCGTTAAAAAGAAATTTGTATCTAAAAATCTATTCCAAGAAATTTATGAAAAAAATATAATGAATATTATAAGTAAAAAAAAATTAATTTTTGTTTCAATTCTTTTTCTTGTAATTACTTCCATTTTTTTATTCAAGAATATCTCAAGAGAACTTGCACCCAAAGAAGATAGAGGTGCGTTTTTTATGGTTCTTAATGGACCAGAAGGAAGTAGTTATAAAAATACTGTTCAACAAATGTTAAATCTAGAGGAAAAGTTACTTGAATTTAATAAAAATAATGAAGCTAACAGAATTTTGTTAAGAGTACCTAGGAGCTTTTCTGGTGCAGAAAATTTTAGTGATGGTATAGGGATTATTGTTTTAAATCATTGGAATGAAAGACGATCAATTTGGGAAATTATTTCCGAAATTAGATCAAAAACACTAAACATATCTGATGCTCGAATTCAAATATTTCCACCAAGAGGTCTCGGGCAAAGAAGATCAGGTTCACAACTACAATTAGTTTTAGGAGGAGATTCCTATGAAGAAATTGATATAGTAATGAGTGAGCTTGTTCAAAAAATAAAGAAAAATGACAGTTTTGTATTCGTTGACACTGACTATAAAAAAAATAGGCCACAACTAAAAGTTTTTATTGATAGAAAAAAAAGTTCAGAACTAGAAGTTTCAACAAGCCAAGTTGGGAGAACCCTTGAAGTATTACTAGGTGGAAGAAAGGTTAATACATTTATAGATAAAGGAGAGGAATATTATATTATGATGCAATCGATAAGTTCAGAAAGAAAATTACCAAATGACCTTAGACAAATCATGGTGAGGTCTTCTAATGGAGAATTAATAAGACTTGATTCTTTAATTTATACAGAGGAGAACTCTGCGGCAAAAGAACTTAATAGGTATAATAGAATTAGAGCAATAACACTTAAGGCAAGTTTAAAAAAAGACTACTCGCTCGGTGAAGCGATACAGTTTATTGAAAAAAGTCTTCAAGAAAAAAATACAGAGAATATTAAAGTTGATTACAAAGGTCAAAGCAAAGAGTATAAAGATTCTTCTAAACAAATGTTTTATCTTTTTATAATTTCACTCTTGGTAGTATATTTAGTTTTATCAGCTCAATTTGAAAGTTTTGTTACACCTTTAATTATAATGGTTTCAGTACCTTTATCTATATCCGGAGGAATTTTTGGCTTATGGTTATTTGAAAGTTCTTTAAATATTTTTAGTCAAATAGGAATAATAATACTAATTGGAATTTCTGCAAAAAATGGAATTCTAATTGTGGAATTTGCTAATCAACTCAGGGAAAAAGGTGAGAACATATCATCTTCAATTTATTACTCGTGTAAAAAAAGATTCAGACCCATAATTATGACGGGCTTTTCAACAATTGTTGGTGCTATCCCACTTGTAGTTGGATCAGGCGCAGGCAGTGAATCAAGACAAACAATTGGAATTGTTATTATATTTGGAATATTATTTTCAATTTTTCTGACTTTAATTGTCACTCCATTTTTCTATAAGCTTATTGCACCTTATTCAAAACAGAAATTCTTCGAGCAATAAAATCCTAAGCAGTAATGTATGAAAAATTATTTTCGCTAAAAAAATTATTATCTACCTTAAGGTTGTCAATTTTTACAGAATAATAATTGTCAAACCATTTTTGTATATCTTTTTGAATCTTTTTATCAAAACTAAGTTTAATTGCATTAGTCCTACCTTTTTGAATATTAATTAGTTTTTCATTCTTTATTACATTAACTCCATCTTTGAAAACATATTTTGCATAACTAAACATATCATCAATATTTTTTTTTGGATCATAAACAGAAATATCAGCTATCTTTCCAGGCTTTAAAGAGCCTTTATTATTTAGACCCAGAATTTTTGCTGGTGCAGCTCTAGTCATTATTGCAATCTCATACAAGCTGTAAGTTCTTTTCAAAAATTTTAGATTGCTTAAATTGATAGCTGTCTTATTGAGTTTTTCAATTTCAGAAATTCTATAATCTAAGTCCATCAACAATCTCATTATTTTTGGATATGCTGTAAAAGGTGCTCCATTAGGATGATCAGTCGTCAAAAAAACTCTCCAAGGATCTTTAATCATCAAAAATAATTCCAATCCTATTGCCCACTGAAGAGAGTTTACGAAATTTTTTTTTTTGTATTCATATGGAATTATTCCACCACCTCCATCTTCAACTTCTGAAATTAACCATTTATTAGGTTTTGCATAAGATTTTGCGTAATTTTGTTTCCAAATATCTGATGAAATAGTCACTGTGGGACCAAACATTATTTGGCCTATATCCACGGATATATTTTTGTTTTTATTAATGCTGTCTGCCAGATTATTAGCACCTGAAGAAAATCCTTTTTTTCCCTTATTGTCGTATCCATAAAATTGAATATGGGCTAAATGCATTCTTCTTCCCTGAGATCCCTCAATTGTATCTAAAATAGATTTGACGTTTCCGGCCATCCCTAGGTTGTTACAATGCACATGAACAGGGTGTGGTATTTTAAGATTTTCATTTGCAATATTAATCGTTTCTAGTATTTGTCTTGACGAAATCCCATAAGCTGGAACGACATCATCTAAGGAAAACGATTCCACTTCTTCCCCACTTTTAAAAATTTCTGACCCACCAGCATTTATTACTTTAAGACCTAAACACTTCGAAGAGTTTATTGTCCAAGCTATATAGTCATCAATGTAAGACTGTCCTTTTTTTTTAGATAAACTCTCCAATAAAAAGTTATCATTACCTACTATTCCCAATCCGCCTTTATCAATCAAGGGAATTTTTTCTAATTCTAGTTGAGTTAAAAAAGCATTTATTGGTAGAATAGCCGGTTCAATGACAGTAGTAAAACCCATCTCACAATATCTATAACCTGTTCCATCTACTGTCCATCGAGAATTTCCACTTTTGAATTGCTCTCTACCTTTTAAAGTTCTTTCAACGAAGTTTCTATGGATTTCAGGCATTAAAAGTCTGGCATTGTTTACATTCCCACCCGCTATATGAGAGTGAATATCTATTCCCCCAGCCATAACTATCATACCACTTGCGTCATAAGTTTTGTCAAATTGATCAAGCTGATTTTTTGTCGGTTCAACAATGAATTTACCGTCAACATAGATATCTTTCTTGACTCGATTTAAGTTTTGAGTTGGATCATAAACGTAACCATTAACAATTTTATATTTCATAATAAGCCAAGATTTGTTATAACATTAATAGTAATATTATTTGCTAGGAGTATTAACACTTAAAAAAATCTTTAATATTTTTTTTAAATTACAATTTACATATTATAACAATATTACAATAATAAAAAACCTAAAAAAAAGGATTCCAAATGGATGCTGTCACACCAAAAAAAAAACTACCCATAACTAATAAAAATGGAATTTCTAGGGAAGAAGCAGAAAAAGCAGTTGAAACTTTAATCAAATGGGCTGGTGATGATCCAAATAGAGAGGGATTAAAAGATACTCCAAAAAGAGTTGTAAATGCATATAATGAATTTTTTGCTGGATATAGCAACTCTCCAGAAAATGTTTTGAAAAAAACTTTTGATGAGGTTAATGGATATAATGACATTGTAATGTTAAAGAATATTTCTTTACATTCCCATTGTGAACATCACATGGTTCCAATAATTGGTAAAGTGCACTTGGCATATTTACCAGTAAAAAGAGTCGTTGGCATATCAAAATTAGCGAGAGTAGTTGATATTTATGCAAAGAGACTACAAACGCAAGAAACAATGACTCAACAGATTGGAGAGATTATTCATAAAACATTGAAACCTAAAGGAGTTGCTGTTTACATTGAAGCATATCACCAATGTATGACAACAAGAGGTGTATTGAAACCAGATGTCTCCACTGTTACTACTTGTTTTCTTGGAAGCTTTAAAAACAATACAAAGATAGAAAATAAATTTATAAATTTCATCAACAATTAGTTTATGTCAACATTTTTTGGAAAGCGAGTAAGTGTAGAAGAGGTAGAGGAAGGAAGATTGCTTCAACCCAAATTTAATGAAGATGGCTTGATACCTGTTATAACAACTAATTATAAAGATAATGAAGTTTTGATGCATGGTTACATGAATCAGGAAGCTTTTGAAAAGACAATGAAAACTGAATTTGCCCATTATTGGTCTAGAAGCAGAAAATGTTTATGGCAAAAAGGAAAAACTAGCGGCTTTACACAAAAAGTTATTGAAATGAGGATTGATGATGACCAGGATTGTCTGTTAGTAAAGGTAAAACTTGCAGGCAATGGTGCAAGTTGTCATGTGGGATATAGGTCATGTTTTTACAGAAAGGTTTGCTTTCAACAAACAAAAAAAAATAAATTAGAATTTATTGAAAAAAAAAAAACTTTCGATCCAAAAGTAGTTTACAAAGATGTTAAAAATCCTACTAAGCTTTAGTTTTATAGTTTTAATTTCGTATTTCAAGCCGCAAAACTTACAATCTTCAGAGTTTTCAATTAGTGAAATTGACGATAACATATTTGTTCATTTTGGAATTCAAGAAGACAGTAATAAAACTAATAAGGGAGATATTGCAAATATTGGATTTATTGTAGGGGAAAAATCTGTTTTAGTTATTGATACTGGTGGCACTCAAAAAATAGCAAAAAATCTATTAAAGAAAATAAAGGAAAAAACTAGTCTACCAATTTCTCATGTTGTGATTACTCATGGTCATCCTGATCATTACTTAGGAAGTTCAATATTTAAGAATCTACAAATACCATTTATAGGACATGAAAATCTAGAACGATCTATTAATATGAATTTTAACTTTTATAAAGCTCTTCAAGCGTCTAATATTGAGGATAAATCTATTTTGGACATTAAGCCTGTTTTTCCTGATATCAAAATTAAAAAAAATAAAATCTTTAAAATTAATTTAGGCAATAGAGAGATAGAAATTAGAGCATGGAACAGTGGTCATACAGATTCAGATTTAACTATTTTTGATAGTAGGACTTTAACATTATGGACAGAAAATATATTTGTTGGAAGAACTCCATCAATAAGAGCAAGTATTATAGGGTGGAAAAAAAACTTAGAAGAAATACAAAAAATAAAAATCAAGCAAATAGTTCCTGGGCATGGAAGAGTTAGAAGAAAAGAAGTAGCACTCAAACCAATGTTTTCTTATTTTGAACGAATAATAAATGAAGTAAGACAATATCATTTAGATGGAAAAAATATAGAATCCGCTCAAGAAAATATTGCAAAAGATAACCTGGAAAATTGGAAACTCTATAAGGAATATCACCAATCCAATATAACAAAAGCATATTCAGAACTTGAATGGGAGTAACATAAATCTAATAATAGTTAATATTTGATTTAATCAATTTATAAAGTTATTATTGAATAAATTAAATTTAACGGAGGAAATAATGGACGCATCGATACTAAATTATAGTGTGAATGACAATGTAGCAAAATTTTTATCACAAACTAAAAAATTATACATAAACGGTAACTGGGTAGATTCAAAGTCAGGTAAAACCTTTGATGTAGAGGATCCAGCAACTGGTAAAAAAATTGCAACTTGCTCTGCTGGAGCAGAGGAAGATATTAACTTAGCAGTGGTAGCCGCCAGGAATGCATTCGATTCCAATAAATGGGGTAGTATTCCACCAAATGAAAGAGGTAAAATTGTTTGGAAGATTGGAGATTTGATTGATGAACATACAGAAGAATTAGCTCAACTTGAATCTTTGGATAATGGCAAACCAGTTGCAATTGCTGGTGCGGCAGACGTAGCATTATCATCAGATATTTTTAGATATATGGCTGGATGGGCAACAAAAATTGAAGGTGAAACAATTCCAATATCAGTACCATACACACCTGGAGCTCAATATCATAGTTATACACTAAGAGAACCAGTAGGAGTAGTTGGTCAAATAATTCCATGGAATTTTCCACTACTTATGGCTGCTTGGAAACTTTCTGTTGCACTTACTGCCGGTTGTACAATTATTTTAAAACCTGCTGAACAAACTCCATTATCTGCTTTAAGACTTACAGAAATAATTAATGATGCAGGAATCTTACCGGAAGGTATTTTGAATGTTGTGACTGGTTTGGGTGAAGAAGCAGGTGCACCTTTAGCGGCTCATCCCCATGTAGATAAGGTTGCATTTACAGGATCAACAGAAGTTGGAAAGCTTATTACACAAGCAGCTGCTGGAAACTTAAAAAAAGTTTCCTTAGAATTAGGCGGTAAATCACCTACAATAATTTTTCCTGATGCTGATGTTGATGCAGCCATTGCAGGTGCAGCTAGTGCAATCTTTTTTAATCATGGTCAATGTTGTTGTGCCGGATCAAGATTAATGGCGCATGAAAAAATATTTGACAAAGTAGCTGAAGGAATATCAAAAATTGCCGCTAATATAAAAGTTGGTCCCGGAATGGATGCTTCAACTGAGATGGGGCCTTTAGTATCAGATGAACAGTTCCAAAAAGTATCTGGGTATATAGAATCTGGAAAATCTGACGGTGGTGAAATACTTGCTGGTGGAAAATATGATAATTCTGAAGGTGGTCACTTTGTTCATCCGACGGTGTTTGCAAAAACAAACACAGACATGTCAATTGTAAAGGAAGAAATATTCGGACCAGTATTATGTGCACAGCCATTTTCTGATCAAGATTTAGATAAAATAGCTGAAGCAGCAAACAATACTAATTATGGTCTAGCCGCTAGTGTTTGGAGTAAGGATATTAGTACAGCACATAAGCTAGCAGGAAAGATAAGAGCTGGAACTGTATGGATTAACTGTCACAACATTTTTGATGCTTCACTTCCTTTCGGTGGATATAAAGAATCTGGTTGGGGAAGAGAAATGGGTCACGAAGTACTTCATGCCTACACTGAATTAAAGGCAGTTACAGTTAATTTATAATTATTTTATTGCAAACAAAAAGCCAGATCTTAAGATCTGGCTTTTACACTGATGGAAAAAAAGATTAATTTTGATAATAAAGAATTTAGTGAATTAGTAAAAAAACAAAACATTTTGAGCTATTCATTTGCATTTATTATTTTATCGATATACTTCATGTTCATTATTATAATTGGTTTTAAGCCCAATATCTTTTCTTTTTTTCTAAATGACTCAAAATTTACAATTGGAATTGTCTATGGTGTTTCAATAATTATTTTTTCAATAATTTTAACAACTATTTACGTTCTTCTAGCTAATAAAATTCTTGATAAAATTAGAGAAAAAATTAAATGAGTAATTTTTACGCTTCATTAGTTTTTTTACTATTTGTTTTTGTAACGCTAGTAATAACTTTTTTTGCATCAAAAAAAGTTAAAAGTAAAGATAGCTTTTATGCAGCAGGCGGAAAAATATCAGGCTTTCAAAATGGACTGGCAATTGCTGGTGATTATATGTCGGCTGCATCTTTTTTAGGTATTTCTGGATTAGTTTTCTATTCAGGCTTTGATGGATTAATATATTCAATTGGGTTTCTGGTTGGCTGGCCAATAATTTTATTTATTCTTGCTGAAAAATTAAAAAATTTAGGTAAATATACATTTGCTGATGCTACATCAATTAGATTAGAACCAAAGAAAACTCGAATTATTGCTGTATTTGGAACTCTTACAACTGTTTTATTATATTTAATTGCCCAAATGGTAGGTGCAGGAGGACTAATACAAACTTTATTTGGACTTCCATATGGCTATGCCGTATGGGTAGTAGGTATTTTAATGATTTTATACGTAAGTTTTGGTGGTATGATTGCTACAACTTGGGTTCAAATTATTAAGGCAATTTTACTTTTGTTAGGGGCTAGTATTTTAGCTTTTTTCATTCTCAAGGATTTTAAATTTAGTTTGAATAATATTTTCTCTACAGCTTCAGAAATTCATCCTAGTGGAATCAATATTTTATTTCCTGGCCAATTAATTTCGGATCCAGTTTCTGCAATTTCATTAGGAGTAGCTTTAATTTTCGGTACAGCTGGACTACCACATATTCTTATGCGCTTTTTTACAGTTCCAAACGCTAAAAGTGCCAGAATATCTGCAGCATATGCAACAGGATTTATAGGTTACTTTTATATTTTAACATTTATTATAGGTTTTGGAGCAATCATATTGTTGACTGGTAATGAGAATTATATAGATAGTTCTGGTAATTTAATTGGATCAAATAATATGGCAGCCATTCATTTATCCCATGCTATTGGTGGTGATATGTTTTTGGGGTTTATCTCAGCTGTTGCGTTTGCGACTATTTTGGCAGTAGTTTCTGGATTAACTTTAGCAGGAGCTTCCGCTATAGGCCACGATTTATATGTTTATGTCTTAAATAACGGAAAAGTAAAAGAAGAACAGGAAATACTAGTTTCCAAGGTCTCTACCATTATACTCGGAGTTGCAGCTATTCTTTTAGGAATTTTTTTTGAAGGCCAGAATGTAGCATTCATGGTAGGATTAGCTTTTGCTGTAGCGGCCAGCGTAAATTTTCCAATTCTTATCCTAACAATTACTTGGGAGGGGCTTACAACTAAAGGTGCGTTCATTGGTGGTTTTATAGGACTTTTAGTTGCAATATTATTAGTAATTCTTGGTCCCATCGTATGGATTGATATTCTGGGAAATGAAGATGCTATTTTCCCATATAAGTATCCTGCGTTATTTTCAGTCACAACAGCATTTTTCTTTATAATTTTAATTTCTAAGTTAGATAAATCTGAAAAATTGAATAAAAGAAAGAAACTTTTTGCGAAACAATTTATTAAATCATACATCAATAACTAATTTAATGTTTCAAAATATAAATAAACCAGAACCAGAAGAAATTAAATATTGGATGACACAAATTAATTTTACAATACATGAAGCATCTGTAGCATTAGGAATTAGTAAAAGACAGTTTTTAAGATTTTTATCGGGTGATACAGAAGCAAAAAAAGTTCATGCGCTCGCAATGCAAATGATTTGGATATTACATGACAGTAACAAAGATATCGTTAAGAAAAAAAGTACAGGTTTAAAAAAAATAAAAATTCCAATTAAGTAAATTTATTTTAAATAATTCAAACGTTTATTTTCTTGTCTGGATTTTTTGACAACGTCTAAAATTAGCCCTGAAAAAAAACTGATAAAACCTATAACCATATTAATAGAAGCAAGTACTGCAGATGGTAGTTTTTCAACTAATCCAGTTTCAAAGAAATCAAATATGACTGGTAATCCAACTGTTAAAGAAAAAGTAAAGAAAAATATTGCTAAAATTGAGAAAAAAAATAATGGTCTTTCATCTTTTATTAAAACAAGAATTACATGTAAAATCTTGAAGCCATCTGAAAATGTACTTAATTTGCTGAATGATCCTGGAGGCCTAGCTTTATAATTACATTCTATTTCTGTAACGGGAAGTCTTTGTTCAAGTGCATGTACGGTTAATTCTGTTTCTATTTCAAAACCTTTGGAATTACCTGAAAAAGACTTTACAAATCTCTTCGAGAAAATACGAAAGCCAGAAAATAAATCATTGATCTGATTTCCAAAAATCAGTTTAACTAACTTTGAAAATAACTTGTTACCAAAAATATGTCCAAATCTGTAAGCATTTTTATCCTTGTAAACTCTTTTACCAACTAACATATCCAATTTTTTTTCATTAAAAACTTTTAACATATTGTCCAATGCACTTATATCGTAGGTATCGTCTGCATCAACCATAATAAAAATATCACCTTCGACATCAGCAAACATTCTTCTCACTACATTACCCTTACCTTTGTACTGAACATCATGAACTAAAGCACCTGATTTTTTTGCTTTAAGTTTTGTGTTATCGTCTGAATTATTATCGAAAACATGAATCTCCGCTGAAGGAATTTTTTTCTTGAATTTATTTATAACCTTTGAAATTGTTCTCTCTTCGTTTAAAGAAGGTATAAGAACAACAATTTTATTACCCATTAGATTTTACAAAAAACATTTTATTTGTTTTCTTTGCAGT
>PBCD01000026.1 GCA_002717855.1 Rickettsiales bacterium | reverse complement strand
GTTTAATAGCTTCTAGTCGTTTACGTTCTTTTTCTTCTTCTGCTTGTTTAATAGCTTCTAGTCGCTTACGTTCTTTTTCTTCTTCTGCTTGCTTATTTAAAATTTCTTTTGGAGGTATTAAAATTATTTGTTTTTTGTCAGTATCTTCATCAATTAATGGCATTAAAATTCTTTCAGAAGAAAGAGGAATATCAATCTTTAATTTTTTCTTTGAAAGATCATCATCATTGCTTTCCTGTGAACTTATTTTTGAAGCAAAAAATAAGGGGATAGATAAAAACAAAAATAATATAAATTTTATCTTTGCACTCATAATATGATTATACAGAACTTTTTTGCTTTTTCATATTTTATTTACGATTTCTTCCACAAAATTTTTACAATGATTATTTGTTGCAATAAATCCATCATATTTATCTGAACAATCAAAAATCAAGCCTCCTGATTCCTTTATAATTAGTTTCATTGAAAGTAAATTTAAATTTTGAGTATTATCAAATATTAATATTTCACTTCTACCACATGCTAAATAACATACATCCAAACTAGCACACCCGGATTGGCGCAAATATGATGAGGATTTTATAAAGTCAATTTCAATCGAATTAAATTGCTTAAATTTTTTTAAATTTGTAGATAAAATAAGTTTTTCAGTATTTTTTCTTGATGATACTCTTATTCTAGAATCATTTAGATATGCACCTTTGCCCTCAGAGGAATAAAACATCTCATCTTTGATTGGATCATAAGATAAGCATGTTTTTAATGTTCTATTTTCAATGACGCATAGTGTTGTACAAAAATGAGGTAATCCATGAGAGAAATTTGTTTTCCCATCTATGGGGATTACTAATAATGCACTATTTTTTTCAAATGCTTCATTTTTTTCAAAAAAAATTTCATAATCCAACTTAATTTCTTTAAGCGTTTCAAGTAGGAGTCTTTTGTGTCTGTCAAGAGCTAATTCAACAAATTTCGAGGTGCCTTTTATAGAAGATTGGAGCTTTTCAATCTCATTAAAATCTCTAATCAACTTTTTGCCACTATCTCTAACAATACGAGATAGGATATTTAAAATTGGAGAAATATATACCATCAGTTATTTTTTTGCCTTCTCAACGTATTCAAAATTTTCAGAACTAATAATAACTTTATCACCTTGTTTTATGTGAGGAGGAACTAGCAATTTAATACCATTCGAAGTTTCAGCATTTTTATAAGATGTTGAAGCCGTTTGTCCTTTAACAACTGCATCAGCATATTCTATAGTTACCAAAATATTTTTTGGAAATCTAATATTAATTATTTCACCGTCAACAATTTCTGAAACAAGTTGAATTCCATCTTCGAGAAGTTTTGTTTTATCTGATGCTAAGGACAAAGGAACTTCAAACTGTTCATATGTCTCATTATTCATTAGGGTAATCATGTTATCTTTTAAAAATAAAAAAGTGCTATTTACTTCTTCTGTTACAAGTTTTTCAACGTTTTCTGACGTCCTTAGTCTTTCATTAAATTTGGTACCATTTTCTAAATCTCTCATTTCTAATTGTACAAAGGCACCTCCTTTTCCTGGTTTTATTGTATTTGTATTTAAAATTTGTAAAATTTTATTTTGATATCTAATGATATTTCCATTTCTAAGCAAATTTGCGTTAATCTTCATAAATATTTCTTTCTCAAAGACCTAATGTTTTTTTATATAGTTCAGCAGATTTTACCGGTCCCTCCACAAAATTCCAAATACTGTTAATTAAAGCAACATTTTTAATTTTTAGACTTATTAACTTTTTAATGTTTCCGTGGTTAACACCTCCAATAATAAAATACGGTGTACTTAATGATTTAGTTTTTTTTTTTAAATCATTTAGATCAATATTTTTTTTTGGGGTGACTTTTGAAACTGATCTAAATGCCGGTCCGAATGCAATATAATCAGCTCCATTTTTTTGAGCTTCTTTAGCAAAAAAAATTGAATCATTGCAACTAATTCCAATTTCAAAACTCTGTCCTAAAAACTTTCTAGCATCTCGACATTTACAATCATTTTGTCCCAAATGTACTCCGTCTGCATTTAATTTTTTTGCCATTTTTAAATTATCATTAATTATAAGTTTTATTTTTTTATGCTTACAAAAATTATTAAATTCATTATATTTTTCAATTAAGAATTGTTCTTCAAATTTTTTTTCATCAAATTTAGGTCTTAATTGAAGATATTTTACATTAATAATACTAGATATTTTTTCAAAATTTTTAAGATTGAAATTAATGTTGTTTTGTGAAGGAGAGATTAAATAAAAGTTCATTGATTACAAAACCTTTTTAAATATCTTTTCAAATCTTCTTTAATTTTTTTCAAGTTCATGTCTGTATAATAAATCTCTTCACAAATTTCAAATACAGAATTAAATTTAGAAATTTCAAAAATTTTACAATCATATTCTAATGCAATATCATTTACTTTACTTTTAATCTTTTTATCACAAATTTCTAATGCAATTTTTTTAACACCAGCTCTAAAAAAAGATAAAATCACTCCAGCATTTGAATTACACTCAGCTATACAACAGATTTTACTATTCTTTAATATTTTAAAAAGATGATATGTATATAATGGACCTTGCCATCGAGAGCTAGAAAAGGCATAAATAATATTAACTTTTGTTTCTATTTTTTTAATGCATTCTATTAACAGTTTTGCTTGCTCAAAGCTATAGAATTTAAATGTTGGGTTTTCATAAAGTTTTCTCATTTAACATTTTTTCTGAGACATCAATTAATCTATTTGAAAATCCCCACTCATTATCATACCATGCTAAAATTCTGCAAAAATTACTGTTTAACACTTTTGTCCCATCTAAATCTACAATAGAACTATGTGGATTATGATTAAAGTCGGAAGAGACCAAAGGTATTTCTACATAAGATAAAATATTTTTAAGCTCTTGTTTACTAGCTTCTACTATCAAGTTATTGATAGCATCCTCATTTGTAAAAAGTTCAGTTTCAAAACAAAAATCTATTAATGATACATTAGTAGTTGGAACTCTGATAGCACTACCATCAAGTTTGCCTTTTAGATTAGGTAAAACTTCTCCTACCGCTGTGGCAGCGCCAGTTGAAGTTGGTATCATTGACATAAGTGAATTTCTAGCTCTTCTTAAATCTTTATGAAAAGTGTCTATAGTCTTTTGATCTCCAGTCACAGCGTGTATGGTAGTCATATAACCAGATTTAATTTTTAATTTTGAGTCTAGGATACAGGCTATTGGGGCTAAGCAATTGGTTGTACAGGAACCATTGGAGACGATACTGTGACTTGATTTTAACATCCTGTCATTTACTCCACAAACAACAGTTAAATCAACGTCCTTACCGGGAGCTGAAATTAAAACTTTTTTTGCTCCAGCTTCAATATGTTTTGAGGCAGATTCTCTATTTGTAAATAACCCAGTGGACTCGATTACAAGATCAATTCCTAAATCTCGCCAAGGTAAATTTAAAGGATCTCGATGAGAAAAAAATTGAATAGTAGAATTGTTTATTTTTATTGAAGATTTTGATATGTTTATATCGTCTTCAAACATTCCATGAACTGAATCGTATTTAAATAAATGGACATTAGAATCTATATCAGCTAGGTCATTTATAGCAACAATTTCTAAATTTTTTGGTTTCTTTTCTAAAAAAGCTCTTAAAGTTAATCTTCCTATTCGTCCAAATCCATTAATAGCTATTTTCATTTTTTTTCTTACTTTTAAATATAATAATTATTGATTTAATAGAAATTAGATTTTTGTAAAGACTTTGTGTAAAATATTTATAACAAACTTAGAACAATGATGAATAAATGTCACTCGATAAAATAATTTTAAAGTTAGACAATATTTTAGCTAAAGCTAAAAAAAAAGAATCTTCTTCAAGTAATAACTCTAAAAATAATCAAATACCTAAGGAAATATTAATTGAAATCAATGAATTGTTGGAGAGAGTTATTACAAGATTGGAAAGAAAATAGATGCCTGAAATTAAAATAATAATTGATAATGAGAAATATTCTCTAGAATGTGAAGAGGGTGAAGAAGAGGAGTTGAAAAAAGCTGCGGATATTGTTAATGATAAGATGAATATTTTTGAGGATGAAATTAATATTTCAAGATCAAAAAAACTTCTGATGGTATCTTTGTTGTTAGCAAGTGAATCGAATGAGGCCCTATCCAAATTAAATGACCAACAAGACAAAACAAAAAAAATTGAATCTTTGCTTGATGAATTAGAGAAATTTTTAGATTAATGTGTAATTTAGAAAAAAAAATAATATTAAGAAAAAGATATACAAAAGTGAGGGAACTAATAGCTCACAGGAAAAAAAAAGAAGAGTTAATAAATCAAAAACTTTTTGATTATTTGGATTCAAAAAAGAAATGTCTGGGTGCGTATTTTCCAACAAAATCTGAAGTAAATATCAAACCATCTTTAAAAAAAATTCAAAACAATGGAAATGATATATCATTACCTGTGGTGATTGAAAAAAATAAGCCACTTGTATTTAAACTTTGGGTAAAAGATCAAAAATTGATCTTAGGAAAATATAAAATTTATATTCCTGATAATAAAATTATTATTTACCCTAACTTTCTAATAGTACCACTCTTAGCCTTTAATGCCCAAAAATATAGGCTTGGATACGGTGGTGGGTTTTATGATAGAACGATTTCATTATTAAACAAAAAAGATTTTTTCAGTCTTGGTGTTGCCTTTGATGAACAAGAAACTGATATTTTTTTTTCTGAAAAACATGATGCAAAATTAAATGCAATTTTAACTCCAACAAGATTGATTCAATAATGAAGATTTTAGTTTGTGGTGACGTAGTAGGAAAATCAGGTAGAGACGCTGTTGAAAAGTTCCTTCCGAAATTAAAAAAAAATAAAGAAATAGATTTTATTATTTTAAATGGCGAAAACGCTGCAGGAGGATTTGGAATAAATAAAAACATATGTCATTTTTTTTATGATTTAGGTGTAGATGTAATAACAAGTGGTAATCATATATGGGATCAAAAAGAAATAATTTCTCATATTGAAAGAGACGAAAGACTTTTAAGACCTCATAATTATCCAATTAATACCCCAGGAAAAGGTTTTGGTATTTTTGTAACAAGCTGTGGAATCAAGATAGCTGTAATAAATATTATGTGTAGATTGTTTATGGAAGCACTAGATGATCCATTTAGAGTATTAGAAGAATTGTTAGAAGAAATAAAAAGTTTTGGAAATAAAATACTAATAGTTGTTGATGTGCATGGAGAAGCAACATCTGAAAAAATGGCAATTGGGCATTTTTTAGATGGTAAAGTTACCGCCGTGGTTGGTACCCATACACATATACCTACCGCCGATATGCAAATATTGGAAAAGGGCACGTTTTTTCATACAGATATAGGAATGTGCGGAGACTATGATTCTGTAGTTGGTATGGACAAACTAATATCTCTAAAAAGATTTAGAAATAAACATTTGAAAATAAGGCATCAACCAGCAGAAGGAGAAGCTTCATTTTGCGGTATTTTGATGAATATTAACAAAAATTCTTTTAAAGTAGACAATTTTGAACAATTGCTACTTGGTGGTAAGATAGGGAAGTAATCATGGCAGGGCATTCCAAATTTAAAAATATTATGCATCGAAAAGGTGCACAAGATAAAAAAAGAGCTAAATTATTTTCACGTTTAATAAGAGAAATTACTGTTGCCGCTAAATTAGGTTTGCCCGACCCAAATAGTAACCCCAGATTGCGTTCGGCGGTTAATAATGCTTTAGCTGCAAATATGACTAGAGATTCAATTGACAAAGCTATAAAAAAACAATCTGATAATTCGTCAAAGAATCAAATTGAGGAGATTATTTACGAGGGGTTTGGTCCTGGTGGCGCAGCGATACTAATTGAAGTATATACTGATAACAAGAATAGAAGTGCATCTGAAATAAGAACAATTTTTAACAAGTCAAATGGAAATTTAGGCAACTCTGGCTCGGTCAAGCATCTATTTCAAAAAGTTGGAGTAATAATGTACCCAAAAAGCATTGACTCATTCGAAAGTTTATTTGAATTTTCATCTACGTTGTCAGTTTTAGATTTAAACGAAAATGATGGAATTTATGAAATAGAAACAAGTCTTCAAACGTTTCATGATATACTAGAAAATTTTGAAAAAAAATACGACATTCCTAAATCGTCTAGTCTTGAATGGAAAGCTAAAGAACTAATTGATATTAATGAAAATGATGCTGAAAAGTTACTAAATTTGATCGAAAAGCTTGAAGAATTAGATGATGTTCAGAATATTTTTTCAAATTTTGACATTAATGAAGAATTAATGGAAAAAATAAGTTGAAAAATGAAAAAAAAATCATTTTGGGATTAGATCCTGGTTTAAATAAAACAGGTTGGGCTATTATTGAACTCTTAAATGACAAAAAAGCTCACTTAGCTAACGGTTTTATTAATACTAATAAAAATTTACCTATGCCAAAAAGATTGGAAAATATTTTTATTAATGTTAGAAAAATTATATTAAAATTTTCACCTGATTATGCTGCTGTTGAAACAGTTTTTGTGAACAATAATGCAAAAAGTTCTCTTTTACTAGGTCAAGCAAGAGGAGTGATAATGTTGGCTTTAGCAAAAGAAAAAATTATTGTAGGCGAGTATTCACCAAATGAAGTAAAAAAAAATATAGCTGGACATGGACATGCCTCTAAAAGTGAAATATTTAAAATGATAAAGTTTATTTTTCCAGAGATAAATATAATGAACGAAGATTCATCTGATGCATTAGCTGTGGCACTATGTCATGCCTTCTATTTAAAGTTTTCAATTAAAATAAAGCAATGATAGTTAAATTTAAAGGTAATATTGAAAATATAAACTCAGATTCAGTCGATCTTGATGTTAATGGAGTAGTATTTAAAATTTTTATAACTCTTAAAGATAAAAAAAAATTAAAGAATATTGGGGATAGGTTAATAATTAATATATTTGAGATGATAAGGGAGGATAGTCGATTACTCTTTGGTTTCTTGGATTTAAACGAAAAATTAATTTTTGAAGACCTTATTAAAGTTCAAGGTGTTGGAGGAAAAATGGCATTAAATGTTATTTCCGAACTTCAAAGTGAGGAAATAATTAATTCGTTAAGAAATGAAATTCTCTCAAATTTTACAAAAATTTCTGGAATTGGAAAAAAATTAGCCCAAAGAATTATAAATGAACTTAAGGATAAAGTTACCAATGAAAAGATATTTAAATCTTCAACTTTTTTTATTTCTGAAGAAAATAAAAATTTGTTTGATGATTTATACTCTTGTATTATTAATTTAGGTTATCAAAGTAAAGTAGCCGAAGAGGTTTCAAGAGAGGTTGTAGTTGGTAACAAAAATAAAGCTCTTGAAGACTTGATTCCTTTAGCATTAAAAACATTAAAAATAAAATCAAAATAAAAACCAAAGCTCTATGTCTGAAAAAAAAATTACTAGAACTAAAGAAATTGATGAGGATAAAAAAAACTATAGTTTGCGACCTAAAAACCTAAACGATTTTTTAGGACAGGAAGCTTTAAAGTCAAATTTAAAAACTTTCATTACATCTTCCATAAAACAAAACTCCACCTTAGACCATATAATTCTATATGGACCACCTGGCCTTGGGAAAACTACATTAGCAAATATAGTATCATTTGAAAAAAATGTAAATATACACATTAGTTCTGGCCCAGCATTTTCTAAAAAAGGGGATTTAGTAACACTTTTGAGTAATCTATCATTTGGCGATATTCTATTTATTGACGAAATTCATAGATTATCGCCAATAATTGAGGAAACATTGTATCCTGCAATGGAAGATTTTAAATGTGATTACGTTATTGGAAATGGGCCTGCTGCAAGGGTAATGCAAATTTCAATCGAAAAATTTACTCTCATTGGCGCAACTACAAGGTTAGGAATGTTATCAAGACCTCTTAGAGATAGATTTGGCATTCCGCTTCAATTAGGATTCTATGATCCGTTAGACTTAAAAAAAATAATTATTAAAGTAGCGGAAAGTTTAAATATTAAAATTGAAGAACATGCCGCCATGGAAATAGCAATTAGATCAAGAGGCACTCCAAGAATTTCTATTAGATTATTAAAAAGAATTATAGATTTTTCCATAGTTGATAATACAGAAAGTATAAATATTCAATTAGTTAAAAAATCTCTTAAAAGATTAGAAATAGATTTTCTAGGTTTAGACTCAATGGATTTGATATATATGCAATGTATAAAAAATAATTTTAATGGAGGACCAGTTGGCATAGAAAACATTTGTGCAGCATTATTAGAAGAAAAAGATATAATTGAGGATGTGGTTGAACCATACTTGATTCAACAAGGTTTAATTCAAAGAACATCAAGAGGTAGAGTTATTTCGGCAAAAGGACTTTCTCATTTACTCAAAAGTACTTATAAGTAATGAAAAACCTATTTAAACTTTCTGCATACATTTACTACGAAGATACAGATTCAACTGGTAATGTATATCATGCTTCATATCTAAAATTTGCTGAACGAGGTAGAACAGAAATGCTTAAAGAAATTTTAAAAAAAAAAATAGAAAACTTTATATGTAGTGATTCTTTTTTTGTGGTTAGCAAATTAAAAATTGTATATAGAAAACCTTTGAAATTATTCGATAAAATTGAAATTTGCACAAAAGTAAAAAGTTTTAAGAATGTTACTTTAAGTCTTGATCAAAATATTATTAAAAATAATGAGACATATTCTAATTTGTTAGTCAAACTTGCATATGTTAACAAAAAATCTGGTAGACCTGAAAAAATCAAATCTGATTTATTGACTAGCCTAAGTAAAATTAAAATAGTATAAAAAATTATGGAAGAAGATCTTAAGAATGGAGATATTGAAATTTTTGAAAAGATAATTTTAGATGAAAGTCCAAATGATTTCTCAATTTATTCTCTTTTTTTAGAAGCAGATATAGTAGTGAAATCAGTTATAATTCTACTTATTTTCGCTTCAATATGGTCTTGGACAATTATTTTTGCAAAATATACTCAACTTAAAAGTTTATCTACGGAATCTGACAATTTTGAAGAAGATTTTTATTCAGTTGACTCTTTACAAAAATTATCCAAAAAATTAGGAAATCAAGCCTCTCATCCTATGGAAGCTATTTTTTTATCAGCCATGTCATATTTTAAAAAAATTGCCATTACAAATAATTTAAGAAATAACGATTTTAAAAGAAACTTTTGTGAAAGAATTGAAAAGGAAATGTTGATAGTTTCAGAAAGAGAGATTAATAAATTATCAAAAAATATGAATTTTTTAGCTTCTGTTGGATCAACGGCTCCTTTTATTGGATTATTTGGAACGGTTTGGGGAATTATGAACAGTTTTACAGCAATTGGAGTGTCGCAGAATACAAGTTTGGCAGTTGTAGCACCCGGTATAGCTGAAGCTTTATTTGCAACAGCTTTAGGTTTAATCGCTGCAATCCCGGCCGTTTTAGCTTATAATAAGTTTAATGATTTAATATTTAGGTTTGGAAATAGAGTTGATCTTTTCTCAGGTGAAATGATGATAATAATTTCTAAAGAAGTATACAAGGAATAAATTTATAAATGGCTGTAAGAATAGGGCAATCAAAAAAAAAAAGAGAATTGATATCTGAAATTAATGTAACACCATTTGTTGATGTAATGCTTGTTCTTTTAGTCATTTTTATGATAACTGCGCCTCTTTTAACAACCGGGATCAAAATTAATCTTCCTGAGAGCACTGCTAAAGTAATTTCTGAAAAAAAAGAACCCGTAACCGTGAGTATAAAAAAAAATGGCGAGATTTTTCTACAAAAGAAAAAAATCAATAAAGATGAGCTTATAAAAAAATTGTTTGAATTAAAAAAATTAAATGATGACCTAAAAATTTATATTCGAGGAGATAAAGATTTAAATTATGGTCAAGTAATTAATCTTATGGGAACCATTAATAAAGCGGGTTTCAAAAAAGTGGCCTTAGTTACAAAATTAAAATAAATTTTAAAATATGTTTTTTGGTTTTATAAAATCTATTTTCTTTCATATTTCAGTCATTTTTTCTTTTTTCTTTTTTGTGAATTTTTTTAATCTGAATAGAAATCAAACTTACACTGAAATTCCAATAGAAATTGTAGAAATTTCAAGAGAAACTACCGTTAAAAAAATTAGTAAAAACAAAGTTGAAGAAAAGAAACCAACATTTGTACCACCTAAACCAAAGTCTAAACCAAGACTCCCCGAATTTTCAGAAAAAAAAATAATAAAAAAAAAAATAAAGAAAAAGAAAGAAGTTAAAGAGGATAGACTTGCCTCGATATTAAAGTCGATTGAAAATATAAGTATAGATAAGAATAAAACTGATTCAGAGGATAAAAAAGAAACAGAAAAAATTATTAAATCAAAAATTTCATCAGACAAAGTTTCAATAAGTGAAAAAGATTTGATTAGGAGGCAATTCGCTTCATGTTGGAATCCTCCAAGTGGTTCAAAAAATATTGATAAACTTCAAGTATTGATTAAACTAACATTGAACGAGGAAGGTAATGTTGTAAATGCTAAACTAATTGGAGGAGGTAATATGAATGATCCATTTTATAGATCAGCGGCGGAAAGAGCAATGCGAGCTGTGAGGCACCCTAGTTGCAAAAAAGTTAAAGTACCGTCAAAAAAGTATGAGTCTTGGAAAAATATGACTTTAAATTTTGATCCAATAATTATGCAAGGTCTGAAACAATGAAATATATTTTTATTCTATTTTCCTTTCTGATATTTAATAAATTTGTAAATGCTGAACTTGTAATTGATATAACTGAGGGAAACATTGACCCTATTCCTTTAGCAATAACTGAATTCAATGCTGACGATTCAGATGTAAAAAAAATTTCGCAAGATATTAACAATGTCATAAATAATAATCTAGAAAGATCAGGTCTATTTAAAATGATTCCAAAGTCAGTATTTATTGTAAATAATTTAGATTTCAATAAAAAACCCGTCTTTTCAAATTGGAGAATTACTGAAGCACAAGGACTAGTTCACGGCAGAATATTAATCTTACCTAACAATCAATTAAGATTGGAATTTAGATTGTGGGATATTTTAACTGAAAAACAGTTAATTGCTCAACAACTCACTACAAAAAAAACTAATTGGAGAAGAATATCACATGTAATATCAGATATAATTTATCAAAGAATCACCGGTGAATCAGGTTATTTTGATAGTAGGATTGTTTATATATCTGAATCTGGTGGAAAAAAAAATAGAAAAAAAAGATTAGCTATTATGGATCAAGATGGTGCAAATCATAAATTTTTAACTGATGGATCATATTTAACATTAACTCCTCGATTTTCACCTGCGGCGCAAAAAATAGCTTATTTATCGTATCATAAAGGTGCTCCTAGAGTATATCTACTTGACTTAAACACTGGTTTTCAGAAAGTCTTGGGAGATTTTCCAGGTATGACATTTTCTCCGAGATTTTCTCCAAGTGGAAAAAAAATTATCATGAGTTTAGCGAAAGATGGAAACTCTGATATATATGAGATGATTTTAAAATCTGGGAAGTTGCTGAGGTTGACGACAAATCGTGGAATTGACACTGCGCCATCATATTCACCAGATGGAAAATTTATAGTGTTTGAATCTGATAGAAGTGGTTCACAACAATTATATTCAATGAATTTAAAAACAAGGAAAAAAAAAAGAATTAGTTTTGGTAACGGACGCTATGCTACTCCAGTTTGGTCACCAAGAGGAGACATAATTGCTTTTACTAAATTTTTACAAGGAGAATTTTACATTGGTGTTATGTATACTAATGGTAAAGGTGAAAGAGTTGTTTATAAATCATATTTGGTAGAAGGTCCCACTTGGTCGCCTAATGGAAGAGTATTAGCTTTTTACAGTCAATTTAAAAAAACTAAAAATGATATTTCATCTCCAAAAATTAAAATAATTGATCTAACTGGAAATAACTTAAGAGAATTGATCACTCCATCAGACGCTTCAGATCCTGCGTGGTCTGGACTTTTACCATGAGTTAAAGTTTGTTTGTATTGTATAAATTATTGACTTTGTAGTAACTTAGCTGTAAAAAAATAAAAGTTAACTTATTAAGGAATTACTCATGAAAAAAAATTACATTTTACTAGTTGCTGGGTTATTTATATTATCCAGTTGTGAAACCACTGGATCGGGTTCAGGTGAAGCTTCTTTAAATAATTCCACTGCAGCTGATTCCAGTACCTTACAAAATTATTTGCAACGTGAAATAGGAGATAGAGTCTTTTTCGATACTGATAAACATAATGTGAGTGCGGCAGCCGCACGTACACTTGAATCTCAAGCAAATTGGTTAAATAGTACCCCAGGGTTTAACATTAGATTGGAAGGTCACTGTGATGAAAGAGGTACCAGAGAGTACAACTTAGCTCTAGGAGAAAGAAGAGCTAATGCTGTTAAAGACTTTTTAATCTCTTTTGGTGTTGCCGCTTCGAGAATTGAAACAAGAAGTTTTGGCAAAGAAAGACCAGCAGCTGAAGGAAGCACAGCAGAGGCTTGGGCTGAAAATCGAAGAGTAGTAACTATAATTGGTGAATAATTTCTTTTTTTTAAAGGGTTGTAACTTATATGCGACCCTTTTTACTTTAATATTTAAAAAAACCAATTACCTCCTCATCCTATTTATAATAAACCTCAACCTTTTAAATTCTCAGGAATTAGATTCTAACGATTTTCTTGATAGATTAGATAGATTAGAAAGAAATATTCTAGACTTGCAAAAAGGAAAATTAGTTGATTTTGAAAATAATTTAACTTCAGGGTACATATCAAGAAATGAGTCTAGGCTTGACCAAATTGAGACTGATAGTAAAAGTAATTTTGGAAAAAATGAGGAATTAGAAAATAAAATAATGAATCTTGAAGAAAAACTTAATATTATTAATACTGATTTAGATTTGAGATTCTCAGATATAGAGAGTAAAATTGATAATTTAATTAATAGTATGTCTGAGGTTTCAGTTGAAAAAATTAATGAACAAGAAGATCAAGATTTAAATAAAAATTTGGAAAATCAAAATTTAGTTTCTGAAGAAAAGAATATTTCGACTATTGATCAGAATAAATTATATGAATCTAATAAATCTCCGAAAGAAAAATATTCTAATGCCATAGATCTATTATGGCGCAACAAGTATGATGAGGCTTTGAAGGAGCTAAAAAATTTAAAATTACTTAACCCTATAGATTTAATGCCTAATATTCAATACTGGCTTGGAGAAGTTTATTATGCCAAAAAAGATTTTAATCAAGCCATAATTGAATTTGGTGAAGGTTTAAAAAAATTTCCTGATTCGATTAAAGGACCTGATAATATGCTTAAATTAGGTTTATCGTTTTCAAATCTTTCTAAAAACAAAGAAGCATGTAATGTGTTTTTAGAATTATTATCTAAATATCCAAATGGTGCTCCAAATGTAATTGACAGAGCTAATAAAGAGAGAGAAAAATTAAACTGTATTGAAGAGTGATTAATGAAATAAAACCAATTTTATTCAATGAATTTGAGACTGAATTGAATCGGATTGCCAAATTTGAAAATAACCCTGAAATTGGACTGGCACTTTCTGGAGGTAGTGACAGCTTAGCTTTAATGTATTTAGCAAAAAAATGGGTTAAAAAAAAAAATGGTAAACTTATTGCTTTTACAGTTAATCACAATCTAAAAAAGGATTCTCTAAAGTCTGCAATAAAGGCCCAATCAAAAGCCAGTGAAGATGGTGTTTTGTGTAAGATCTTAACTTGGAAACACAAACGGTTGTTATCAAAATTCATGATGCTAGCAAGAGTAAACCGTTACAATCTAATATTTCAAGAGTGTCGTAAAATAGGAATTTATCATCTTATGGTTGCTCATCACTTAGACGATAATTTAGAAACTTATCATATGAGATCTTTGAGAGGTTTTAACATGCTGGGTTTATCATGTATTCCACCTGTAAGGGAAATAGACGGTTTAAGAATAATAAGGCCTTTATTAAAATTTGAAAAAAAAAGATTAATTGATACATGTGCATATTTCAAAACTGAATTTATTCAAGATCAAAATAATAATGATTTAAGATTTGAAAGGGTAAAAATAAGAAAATATTTTGAAAAAAAGAAAAGTATTTTTAAGAAAAAAATCAGGGAAGAAATTTATAAAGAGAGAAATAATAGAGCGGATATTGAAAATAGATTGTCTATTTTTTTTATTAAAAAATTATTTTTTTTTCCATGGGGAGTTTTTAGAATTTATAAGAAAGACTTATTAAGGTTGAATCAAGATTTGATGATAATTGCAATTAAGAAAATACTTTCAACTAATTCTGGTATTTTTTATCCTCCAAAAAAAAAGTCTGTAGAAAATATTTTACAGCTAATAAGGTCAGAAAAAAAATTTATTAAAACACTTCATTCTTCAATCATTAAAATTAAAAATGATGTAATTTATATTTACAGAGAAAGTAAAAAAACCCAATTGAATATGAGGTCGGGTTTAATCTGTAACAAAAATGAAAATGTCGTGTGGGATAATAGATTTTTAATTTTTTCGTCTAAATACAATTTGAAGTGTGGTTGTATAAACGAAAAAAATTGGCTTGATTTGAAACAAAATTTTGACAACAAAAATAAAAAAATTTCTTTTGAAATAATAAAATCTTTGCCAGCCATAAAAATAAAAAAAATTACGTTAATTCCATTTTTATCAAAATTCGAAGATTTTGATAAAATGGGCATAAGAGTTTTCTTTGATTCAAGGGTTGAACTTGTAAACAATAATTATTAATTAAATTTATTGTGTTTACAAAATAAATAATTATATACTAAGAATAGGTAATTAATTGAACAATACGATAAGAAATATAGCAATATGGGCATTAATAGGTTTTGTTCTATTTTTGGCTTTAGATTTTTTCCAAGGTAAGGGAAGCCAAGATAGAAATTCTAATATTTCGTATTCACAATTTTTAAACGAAGTTCAAAAAGGTCAGGTTGCATCCGTAAAAATTAAAGGTAATACAATATTTGGCACATATTCTAATGGTTCCTCATTCTCTACATTTACACCTGGGGATTTAAACATGATTGATAAATTAGAAAAAAATAATGTTGAAATAATAGCTATTCCACCAGAAGGTAATTCTCCAACACTCTTAGATATCCTGATTTCTTGGTTTCCAATGCTTTTACTAATTGGTGTATGGATTTTCTTTATGCGACAGATGCAATCAGGAAGTGGTAGAGCTATGGGTTTTGGTAAATCTAGAGCTAAGTTGTTAAATGAGAAGAAAGATAGAGTTACATTTGCTGACGTTGCTGGTATTGACGAAGCTAAAGCTGAACTTGAGGAAATCGTTGAATTTTTAAAAGACCCGTCTAAATTTCAAAGGTTAGGAGGTAAAATTCCAAAAGGCGCTTTACTTATTGGCCCACCTGGAACAGGTAAAACATTACTTGCAAGGGCAATTGCTGGTGAAGCTAATGTGCCATTTTTTACTATTTCAGGATCCGATTTTGTCGAAATGTTTGTAGGCGTGGGTGCAAGCAGAGTTAGGGATATGTTTGAACAAGGTAAAAAAAGCGCTCCTTGTATAATTTTTATTGACGAAATAGATGCTGTTGGTAGACATAGAGGTGCTGGTTTAGGTGGAGGTAACGATGAAAGAGAACAAACTTTGAATCAACTATTGGTGGAAATGGATGGTTTTGATGCAGCTGAAGGAGTTATTTTGATAGCAGCTACAAATAGACCAGATGTTTTAGATCCAGCTTTACTTCGTCCTGGAAGATTTGATCGTCAAGTCGTAGTTCCTAACCCTGATATTCAAGGAAGACAAAAAATACTTAATGTCCACATTAGAAGACTGCCATTATCCCCTGATGTTGATATCAAAGTTATAGCAAGAGGAACTCCTGGTTTTTCAGGAGCTGATCTTGCAAACTTAGTTAATGAGGCTGCATTGCTAGCAGCACGGAAAAACAAAAGACTTGTGACAATGAGAGAATTCGAAGATGCCAAGGATAAGGTTTTAATGGGTGCGGAAAGACGTTCTATGGTAATGACCCAAAAAGAAAAAGAATTAACTGCATATCATGAAGCTGGCCATGCGCTGGTCGGAGTTTTTACACCAGGCAATGATCCACTTCATAAGGTTACAATTATTCCACGAGGAAGAGCACTTGGAGTTACAATGAACTTACCTGAAAGAGATAGATATTCTGAATCAAAATCAGAAATGAAGGCAAAAATAGCTATGATATTTGGTGGAAGGGTAGCTGAAGAAATTATTTTTGGAAAAGACAATATTACATCTGGCGCATCCAATGATATTTTACAAGCTACTAACAAAGCACGGGCAATGGTTGTTGAATGGGGTATGAGTGACAAGTTAGGTCCACTTAGGTATTCTGAAAATGAAGAAGAAGTTTTTCTCGGGAGATCAGTTACACAAAGTAAAACCATGTCAGATGAAACTGCTAAGCTTATTGATGAGGAAATTAGATTACTAATTGATAACGCAGAGAAACATGCTAGAAAAGTGCTGAAAAAAAATATTAAACATCTACATGCGTTAGCTAGTGCATTACTCGAATTTGAAACATTGAGTGGTGCAGAAGTTAATGAACTTATTAAAGGTAAAAAAATAAAAATAAATGACAATATAGATGTTAATTCTAAGAAAACTTCTATACCTAGAAGTAATAAAGAAAAAGTTAAAGCAAAGAAAATAGGGCTTAACCCTGAACCTGCTATTGGTTCTTAGCTAAATTTTGTTGAAACAAAAGTCTAAAATTTATTTAAGACCCTTTGGATTCTTGGGACTCAAAGAAGGTAAACTGCTAGAAAAAAAAAATAAGGCTATTAGATTAGCAGACGGTAACAGATTCTTCACGAAACTAGAAATTATTAAAAAAAATAGCAAGGTTATTTCAGAATCAATGTCCGTTGAAGATTTCCTTGAACTGATAAAAAAAAAAAAGAACCATGATTTTTTGAATATTTTATTGAGACTAAAGTCAAAGAGAACACTTTTAAGCAAAAGTCCCTTTAAAAAAAAAAATTACTACATATTTGGAATTCTTAATATCACTCCTGATAGTTTTTCGGACGGAGGTGACAATATATCATTAGAAAGTGCTATTAATTGCACTAAACAAATGATTAAAAATAAAGTAGATTTTATTGACGTGGGAGGTGAATCAACAAGGCCAGGTGCTAAAAAAGTACGCGTAAATGACGAAATAATAAGAATAATGCCGATAATTCAATATTTACAAAAAAATAAATCAAATGTATCTCTTGATACACGAAATTCTGAAACGATGAAGTTCGGATTATTATCAGGCGTTTCGATAATAAATGATGTTAGTGCGCTCACAAATGATAAAGATAGTATTAATGTAATAAAAGAATATAAAAAACCTGTTATTTTGATGCATATGCCAGGAAATCCAAAAATTATGATGGATCATATTTATAAAAACTTCCTATTAGATATTTATGATTATTTAGAAGAAAGAATTGAATTTTGTGTTAAAAATGGAATTAATCGTTCGAATATCATAATTGATCCTGGAATTGGATTTGGTAAAGATTACAAACAAAACCTTGTTGCTTTGAAAAATATTTCTTTATTCCATTCTCTTGGTTGTCCAATAATGTTGGGTGCATCTAGAAAAAAGTTTATATCTAACGTATATGGTCAGACAGCTCCAAAAGAGAGATTAGCAGGCTCAATAGCAGTTGCTTTGCATTCATTTTATCAAGGCATTCAAATTTTCAGAGTCCACGATGTGTTTGAGACTAAACAAGCCTTAGAACTATTTAACTGTATAGATAGTTGATGAAAAAATTCTTTGGAACAGATGGTATAAGAGGGTTGGCAAATACTCATCCTATTAATCAAGAGTTCATTCAAAAGTTAGCATATTCACTTGGAAAAAGTATAAAAAAAAATACAAAGTCAGTTTGTAAAGTTTTAATTGGTAAAGATACGAGGGTCTCTTGTGATATGATTGAGGCCTCTCTAGTATCGAGTTTTTTATCAATTGGAATTGATTGTATAATTTTGAAACCAACGCCAACAGCGTTAGTTTCTTTTATGACTCGAAAACTAAAGTGTGATCTGGGTATAATGATTTCTGCATCACATAATCCATTTTATGATAATGGTATAAAAGTGTTCAAAAATAATGGAGAAAAATTAAATGATAAAGATGAGCTCAGAATTGAAAAAATGATTGATAAGTATAAATTTCCAAAATTTTTAGTGACTAAACAAATTGGTAAAGTTATTAAATATAACTCTGAATTTACAGAATATAAGAAAAGTATTAAAAAAGTTTTCCCAAAAAATATTGATTTCTCGGGTATAAAAATTGTTTTAGATTGTGCTAATGGAGCTGCATTTAAAATTGCTCCAGAAATATTCAAAGACTTTAATATTAACTTTAAGACTATTTTTAATAAACCAAATGGCAAAAATATTAATAAGAGCTGTGGATCATTATTTTTAAACAATTTAAAAAAAGAAGTTTTAAAGGAAAATGCTGATTTAGGATTCGCTTTTGATGGAGATGCAGATAGACTTATTGTAATAGATTCTAGTGGAAAAGTAATTGATGGTGATAAGATATTAGCTCTAGTAGGAACAAGTTTTTCAAAATTAGGAAAACTTAAGGGCGGCGGTATAGTCGCAACAAAAATGTCTAATTTAGGACTTAAAAAATTTCTTTATAGAAAAAAAATTAAACTTTATGAATCTGAGGTAGGTGATAGATATGTTGTTAAAAAAATGAAAGAGAAGAAATGTAATCTTGGAGGTGAACAATCCGGTCACATTATATTTAGAGATATTTCTGAATCAGGTGATGCAATTTTAAGTGCTCTTCAAATATTAATAACAATAAAATTAGAAAATAAAAAGATAGATGAAATTTTAGATGGTTATATCTCATTACCTCAAAAGTTGTTAAACTTTAAACTAAAAAATGTTAACATTTTACATAGCTCTAAATTTATATCCAAAATAGAAAAAATAAAAAAAAAAATTAGTAATAAAGGTTCAATATTAGTCAGAAAATCTGGAACAGAAAACAAATTAAGGGTAATGGTTCAAACCTATGATAAAAGCTTATTGGATAAGACTATTAACGATATTGTAAAAATTATAGATGAGGTTTAAAAAAATAAAAAAAATTATGACAATAGCTGGAAGTGACTGTTCGTGTGGTGCTGGCATACAAGCTGATATAAAAACGATACAATCTTTAGGAGGCTATTGTTTAACTGTTCTCACTAACATTACTGCCCAAAATTCAAAGAAAGTACAAAAAGTTTCGAATATTTCTGATAATTTAATCTCCTCTCAGATAGACTGTCTCTTACATGATTACAATATCGATGCTATAAAAATAGGGTTAGTAACAAAAATTAAAACTGCAAGGATTTTAAAAAAATACTTTCAAAAAAAAAAGATTCCTATTGTTATTGATCCCATATTCAAATCAACAACTGGATTTAAATTTTCGTCCAGTATAGATTATTTAGAAATACAAACAAAGTTAATGACTTTTTCTAATCTAATTATTCCAAGCATTTCAGAAGCTGAATTATTGTTGAAATCAAAAATTAAAACTGAAACTGATATGATTAATGCTTGCAAGAGAATATTTCAAAAATTTAAGATTAATGTCTTGATAAAAGGCAATGAACTTGAAAGAAAAAAAATTGTAGATATTTGTTCCTTTGATAATAAAATATACAAATTTAAGAACAATCGCATTCCTGGCTCTAACAAGCATGGTACTGGTTGCACATATTCTACAGCAGTAACTTTTTTTTTAGCAAAAGGTAGAAATATCGAAGAAGCAATATTGTCAGCCAAAGAATATATTAAAAAATCTATTAAAAATGCACCTGATTTTGGACTGAAATATGGACCTTTAAAACACTAATTTTTTTTAATATAAAGCTCACTACCATAGTCTTTAAATTTTTTTGACATATCCTTAAGACCTTTCTTTGTTTCAGATTTTATTTCGTGAGAAATTTTCATTGAACAAAATTTAGGACCACACATTGAACAAAAGTGTGCTACTTTAGCTCCTTCAGCAGGAAGCGTTTGATCATGAAATTCCATAGCTGTTTCTGGATCAAGCGATAAATTAAATTGATCAATCCATCTGAATTCAAATCGTGCCTTTGAAAGTGCATTATCTCTGTGATAAGCACCTTTATTATTTTTTGCAAGATCAGCTGCATGAGCAGCAATTTTATAAGTTATAACACCGATCTTAACATCATTTTTGTCAGGTAAACCAAGGTGTTCTTTGGGGGTTACATAACACAACATAGATGTTCCAAACCAACCAATCATAGCTGCACCTATTGCACTTGTTATATGATCATAACCAGGTGCTATATCTGTAGTTAAAGGTCCAAGTGTATAAAAAGGAGCATTTTTACAATATAGCTCTTGCTTATCCATATTATCTTTAATTAAATGCATAGGGACATGCCCAGGGCCTTCTATCATAACCTGAATATTATGTTTCCAAGAAAATTTTGTAAGTTCTCCTAAAGTTTTTAACTCAGAAAATTGTGCGTCATCATTAGCATCTTTGATACTTCCAGGCCTTAACCCATCACCTAATGAATAACTAATATCGTAACTTTTAAGTAATTCACACATTTCTTCAAAGTTAGTATATAAAAAATTTTCTTTATGATGAGCTAAGCACCATTTTGCAATTATTGATCCACCTCTGGAAACGATGCCAGTAATTCTCTCTGTAGTAAGTGGAATATATTCTAGTTTGATACCTGCGTGAATTGTGAAATAATCTACTCCTTGTTCTGCTTGCTCAATTAAAGTTTCTTTAAAAACATCCCATGTTAATTCCTCAGCAATACCGTCAACTTTTTCAAGTGCTTGGTAAATTGGAACTGTTCCAATAGGTACTGGCGAGTTTCTAATGATCCATTCTCTCATATTATGAATATTTTTACCCGTCGATAAATCCATAACAGTATCACTTCCCCATCTAGTGGCCCAAATTAATTTCTCTACCTCCTCTTTGGTACTTGACCATACTGCAGAATTACCAATATTTGCATTAATTTTTACTAAGAAATTTTTTCCAATAATCATAGGCTCTAGTTCTGCATGATTAATATTAGATGGAATAATCGCTCTACCATTTGCAATTTCATTTCTCACAAATTCAGGAGTAACTAGGTCATCTTTATTAAAATCTTTTCCTAAATAATTTTCTCTACCCTCATTCTCTCTGATAGCACAATATTCCATTTCTCTTGTAATGATTCCTTGTTTGGCATAATACATCTGGGTAATTTCTTTTCCTTTTTTTGCACAAAAAATTTTTTGAGGTTTGTTTAAGAACTTTTCGCCTAAGTTATTACTCGGCTTTAAGTATTTAAGCTTAGTTCTAGGTTTACTCTCAATGTTACTTTGTTTCAAAACCCATTCTTGTCTAATTTTTGGCAATCCAGTTTTTAGATCGTGCTCATAATTTTCGTCTGTAAATTTACCTGACGTATCATAAACTATTAAACTAGGCGAAGACGTATCATTTAACTTTATTTTTCTCATTGGAACAGTCACATCACCAAATCTCTCACTTTTTATATAAATTTTATTAGAAGATGGAAGCGCCATAGTAAGACAGGAATCTATTTTATCTTTGTTGCGTTTATTATTTGGTTTCAATCTTTTAAGCATTGATATTATTTAAATTAAGAATTAATATGACAAAAATTATGTTAAACGTAATTATCAATCAAGTAAACAATTAATATATATGATTTCATTATCACAAGATTTCTATATATATTCTAGTATTTTTTTTGTTGTCTTAACTGTATGTTTATACATTCTAGAGAAATGGTCAATAGTAGTAAAGAGCATATTTATACTTTCAACTCTTTTAGTATTTTTTTCTATTTTTCCGTTGAATGATAGTGTTGGAAAAAATTTGTTATCACCTTCTGTTATCTTGTCAGGTTTTAGCAATACGACATTGATCAGCGTTTTAAGTCTTTTAGTTCTTGGTCAGGGTGTTGTAAAAACAAGAGTACTAGATAATCTAATTTCTAATGTTATAGATATATTTCCCGGCAATCAAAAGTTAATTATTCTTATCTCTCTTTTTTTTGTTTTGATTTTAAGTGGTTTTTTAAATAATACACCTGTCGTCATAATTTTTATTCCAATATTTCAAAGTATTGCCTCTAAGGTTGATGCACCTATAAGTAGATACATGATGCCACTAAGCTATGTTGCAATACTTGGTGGAATGACAACCTTAATAGGCTCTAGTACCAACTTGCTAGTTGCAAATTCTTTGAATGAAATGAGAGGGATTGAGTTAGGTTTTTTTGATTTTTTTGTACCAGGATCTGTCATAGCACTGGCGGGTTTAATTTATATAATATTTTTCTCAAAGTATTTGCTCAAAAACAATGCTCCAATGGCTAATGAGTTAATAGGTTCTTCCGGTAAACAATTTATAACCCAAATCACTGTATCTAATAAATCAGTTTTACTTAATAAAGAAATTCAGAAAAGTTTATTAGACGATTTAAAGAATGTGACAATTTTAATGATTCAACGAAAAGAACATGCGGTAATTCCTCCTTTTTCGGATTTTAGGTTAGTTGCTGGTGACGTATTAGTTGTTGCCAGTACAAGGGAAGCCTTAAGTGAACTTATTTCAAAAAAAAATGGTATATCTACCAGTGAATTATCAAATATGTCAAATCTAGGTTTTGAAAATGAGGATTTTAATAATAACCAGATTTTATCGGAAGCTATGATTACTCCAACATCAAGTCTAGTAGGTCAAACAATTGAAAATATAAGTTTTAGATATAGATTTAACTGCATTGTTATTGGTTTGCAGAGAAAAGCTAGGATGATTAGAAATAGAATGACTGAAATAGCACTTGAGCCTGGAGATATTCTACTTATACAATCAACAAAAGAATCAATAAAAAACCTCAGAACCCATAGTGATATTTTGCCAATGGAGTGGTCATCTACAGAAATAATTAAAAGTGATTTAGCAATTAAATCAATTTTAATCTTCTTATCCGTCATTTTGTTAAGTATCTTTGAGATTCTCCCATTGGTTGTATCGTCGCTTCTTGGTGTTTTGTTTATGCTTACAACAAAAATCATCACTATTCGTGAGTCATTTAGAGCTGTAGATAAAAACTTACTTCTAATAGTGGTTACATCACTCGCTTTAGGAAATTTGATTAGTACTACTGGCACGGCTCAATTTATTTCAGATATATTTTTTAATTTACTCAAAGATGCGTCACCAATAATCTTGTTATCGACATTTTTTATTTTAGTATCATTTTTAACTAATTTTATATCTAATAATGCTTGTGCTGTATTATTTACACCGATTGGTTTAGATTTAGCAGAAAAAGCTGAGATTGATCCCAAGTTATTTGCAATTAGTATAATTTTTGCTGTGAACACCTCATTTTTAACACCAATGGCCTATCAAACAAATCTTTTAGTTATGGGGCCAGGTCACTACAAATTTGTAGATTTTATTAAATTTGGATTACCTCTCACATTAATCTGTTGGCTTACATTTACTTTGTTTTTTCCTTTATATTATAATTTATAATGCAAATACCCAAAACTATACCTACGTCTCCAAATTTTTCATCTGGTCCTACAAAAAAACCTGATGAGTGGTCCTTAAATAAAATAGATAAATCGTATCTTGGGAGGTATCACAGATCCAGTTCTGTTCTTAATTATTTGAAAAAAATTTTGAAAGATTTAAAAATGATTTTAAATTTACCAAACGAATATGAATTATTTCTCACTCCTGGTTCCTGTACAGGCGCAATGCAGTCAATTATTTGGTCAATTTTAGGTGACAGAAAAATTACTGGGATAGTTTACGATTTTTGGGGAGAACAATGGTCAAAAGATATCTTGTCACTAAATTATGAAATAGAAATTAGAAAAGAAAAATGGGGAAGCATGCCATTATTAAAAGAAATTGATAAAAATAATGATATTTTGTTTGTTTGGACTGGAACATCTTTAGGTATGTCGGTTAATAATACTGAATGGATCTCTAAAGAACATGATGGTTTAGTGATTTCAGACGTAACTTCCGCTGTTTTTATGAGTAATATAGATTGGAAAAAAATTGATATTTCAGTTTTTTCATGGCAAAAAGCTTTGGGATCTGAGGGTCAGCACGGCTTAGTTGTTCTAAGTCCAAAGGCAAAAGAAAGATTAAATTTAAAGAAAAAAAATAAAAGATGGAATATTCCTAAAATTTTAGATATTTCAAACTTAGATACTCTAATAAACACACCCTCTATTTTATGTATGTCCGATTTTAAACTTTGCTTGGAATGGTTCAGAAAAAAGGGAGGTCTTTCTTGGGGTATTGAAAAATGTAAAGAAAATTATAGTGTTATTGAGAATTGGGTTTTAAATAACAACAATTTAAATTTTTTTTGTGAGGATAAAAGATATAGATCAATTTCATCAAGTTTTTTGGTTCCAAATAAAACTATCAAAAAATCAAAATTGCAAAAAATATCTACTTTTTTAGAGTCAAAAGAAATTGCCTTTGATATAAATTCTTATAGAAAAGCTCCTGAGGGTATTAGAATATGGACTGGCCCCACAATTTTAAAAAAAGATTTGATTGCATTAACAAACTGGTTAGATTGGTCTTTTTATAAGTTTTAATAATATCGTGAATAATTTTTTATTACCAGAAGGATTCAGAGATACTTTGCCTAGTTTAGCAGCAAAAGAAGTTTCTATATTATCTATCTTTTTTGACTTAATGTTTAAAACAGGATATCACATTGTAAAACCTTCAATTGTTGAATTTGAAAAATCACTTTTTTTTCTCAACTCCGATACAGAAAATACAAACTCTTTCAGATTATTAGATCCTTTGTCACAGAAGATGATGGGGTTACGTTCTGATATGACAACTCAAATAGCTAGAATTGCATCAAGTACTTTGAAAAAAAAAAGACCATTAAGATTGAGTTATTTTGGGGAAATATTAAAGGTAAAAAATTCACAATTAAATCTTTCTCGTCAATCTACACAATTAGGTGCGGAATTTATTGGCATAAACAATAATCATGATGAATTTGAGATTATAGAATTGGTAATAATGTTTTTAAATAAATTAAAAATAAATGATTATTCTATCAGTTTGTCAATGCCTTCATTGTTTAACGCTGTTTGCGAGGATTTTAATTTAGATAAATCTAAAAAAGAAGCTTTAAAACAATGTTATGAAAATAAAAATCTTTCTGAGATAAAGAAAATATCTAGTAAGTTACACGAGTTATCAACCATTCTCATCAATTCAATTGGAATGTTTTCTAAAAATATAAAAACTTTAGAAAAGTTTAATTTTCCGAAGAATACAAAAATACAAATTAATGATTACATAAAGTCTTTAAAATTTATCAAATCAAAGCTAAAACAAACTGAAATAAATATCGATCCTGTTGAAATTGACAAGTTTGGTTATCACGATGGAATATTATTTAAATTTTATTCTAAAAATTTTGGCGAGTTAGTAAGTGGTGGTAAATACAATATTAGCAACGAACATTGTATCGGATTTTCATGCTTATTAGAGAATTTGTCAAAAGAATCGTTTATAGAAAAAAAAAAAGTAAAAAAGATTTTTGTTCCACATACAGAAAAAAATGTAAGTAGAGCAGAGTTAATTAAGAAAGATTTTTTTATAGTTGATGGATTTAGTAAAACATTAGAAGGTAAGATGCAAGATCTAGAGATAAAAAATGAATGCGATTATATTTTATTAAATAATAAAGTAATGAAAAATAAATAGTATGACAAATGTAACTGTAATTGGAGCCCAATGGGGCGATGAGGGAAAAGGAAAGATTGTTGATTGGTTATCCAATAAGGCTGATGTAGTTGTTCGTTTTCAAGGTGGAAATAATGCTGGACATACAATTGTTATAAAAAAAAAGAAAATCGCGCTTAGTCTTTTGCCATCTGGTGTTTTAAGAAAAGAAAAAATTGCAATCATTGGAAATGGAGTAGTAATTAATCCTAAAGCATTGATTGAGGAGATAAATAAAATTAAGAAGGGGGGAATTAAAATTTCACCAAAAAATCTTATTATTGCAGAAAATGCCTCCATAATACTTAATTTACATAGAAAGATAGACAAGTTAAGGGAAGATCAAAAAGGGATCAACAAAATAGGCACAACCGGTAGAGGAATTGGTCCAGCTTATGAGGATAAAGTTGGTAGAAGAGCAATTCGTGTCTCTGATCTAAAAAACGATTCATTTTTAAAAAAAAAAATTAAATCTTTATTAGATTTCCATAATATTGTTTTAAAAGGATTGGGTGTTAAAGAGTTAAAAGTAGAAGAAATCTTTAAAGAGATAAATCAATTTAAAAAAGAGTTGTTAAGATACGCAAAAAGGGTTCCAGAGGTATTAGAAAGAGTAAGAAAAGAGAGGAAAAGAATTTTATTCGAAGGAGCTCAGGGTGTTCTTCTTGATATAGATCATGGAACTTATCCATTTGTTACGTCATCAAATACGATCTCCGGTTCAGCTGCTGTAGGAACCGGTGTGTCCGTAAAACAGATTGGTTTTATATTAGGAATAGTAAAAGCTTACACTACAAGAGTAGGGAGTGGACCATTTCCAAGTGAACAAAAGAATGATATTGGAAAAAAATTAGGTGAAATCGGAAATGAGTTTGGAACTGTTACAGGAAGAAAAAGACGATGTGGTTGGTTTGATGCCGTGTTAACTAAGTATTCCATAAATGTCTCTGGTATTGATGGAATTGCACTGACAAAACTTGATGTTTTAGATAAATTTGAGGAAATAAAAATTTGTGTTGGGTACAAACTTTTTAATAAAAAAATCAATCACTTTCCAACTTCTGAATATGAACAGGAAAATCTTGTTCCAATATATGAAACACATTTAGGTTGGAAAGAAAGTACAAAAGGAGCTAGGGATTGGTCAAGTTTACCTGCTCTTGCAATAAAATATGTTAGAAGGGTAGAGGAATTAATAGGAACTCAGGTCTCAATATTATCAACTAGCCCTCAGAGAGATGATACTATAATGGTTACAAATCCATTTAATGATTAAAGTTTCTAGATTTATAATCTATGTTTTTAACAACTTTTCTTAACTTTTCAAACGCTCTAACTTCCACTTGCCTCACTCTTTCCCTTGATATACCGTAAGATTTGCTTAACTCCTCTAAGGTAAGTGGATCTTCAGTAAGTCTTCTTTTCATAAGGATTTGTCTTTCGCGCTCGTTTAGATCTTTTAGCCCCTTAGATAACATCTCTTTTCTTTTCAATAATTCATCTCTATTGATAATATCGCTCTCATGCGAATTGGAATCATCAACTAACCAATTTATCCATTCACCGCCATTTTCTTCAGAAAGTGGTGAATTCAAAGAATGATCATGTCCAGACATACGTCTATTCATATCTATTACGTCAAGTTCTGAGACATCTAATCTGTCAGCTATTTCAGTAACTAGTTCAGGTTGAAGGTCACCATCATCTACAGCTTTAAGCTTACCCTTTAAAGATCTAAGGTTGAAAAAAAGTTTTTTCTGGGCAGCTGTTGTACCGATTTTTACCAAAGACCATGAATGTAATATGTATTCCTGTATAGAAGCTCTAATCCACCACATTGCATAAGTGGATAATCTAAAACCCTTTGAGGGATCATATCTTTCAAGTGATTGTATCATGCCAACATTTCCTTCAGAAATCAATTCATTCAAAGGTATGCCATAACCTCTGAATCCCATTGCAATCTTAACAACTAATCTTAAATGAGAATTGACAAGCTTGTGAGCAGCTTCAGTATCCTTTGAGTTCACCCATTTGTTAGCAAGATTCATTTCCTGATCAGAAGATAGTATAGGAAATTTTCTGATCTCACTCAGAAACTTAGAAAGACCATTTTCGTCCAAAGCTTTTGACAGATTAGTTTTAATCTTTTTTAGCATGATGTAATATATGTGTAAATTATTAGAAATGTCAACCTTAATTTAGAATAATTCCAATGCAGCATTTAAAAAATCTTAAATTTTTATTAATCTCAGAATTTTTCTGAAATCGTTAGGAATATTTGAGTCAAATAACATTTCTTTTTTTAGTTTGGGATGAAAAAACCCTAATTGTTTTGAGTGCAAAGCATGTCTTTCTTTTGAATAAAAAAATTTATTTATTATTAACCTCAAATCATCATTTAAATTCTCATTTCTAATTTTCCTTCCATACATATTATCGCCTAATATAGGGTTTCCAATTTTTTTTAAATGCACTCTTATTTGATGAGTTCTTCCGGTTGTTAGAGTGCACTCAACAAAATTTAAGAATAATTTTTTATTGACACCAAATTCTTGAACAAGTTTGTAACTTGTTTTTGCTTCTTTTCCAATTTTTTGTCCAGTAGCTATCATTATTTTTCTGTTTTTTCTGGATCTAACTATATTATCTTCAACACTACCTGTTGTAGTTAACATTTTACCTTGAGTAATCGCAATATATTTTTTAACTACAGTTCTATTTTTAAACTGTTCAGATAATGCAATATGGGTCATGTCGTTTTTGGCAATAACCAGTAGACCACTAGTCATTTTATCCAGCCTATGAACAATTCCTGGTCTTTCAATGCCTCCTATGCCCGATAATGACGATTTACAGTGATATAGAAGAGCGTTCACAAGTGTTTTATCTATATTACCAAAAGATGGATGAACAACCATTCCTGCATCTTTATTAATTACAATTAAATCATTATCTTCATAAATTATATTCAATTTTATTCTCTGAGGCTTTATTGAAAGTTTTTTTTTAGGTGGAACGTATATTTCAATTTCTCCAACTTTATTAATTTTAAAGGATCGGTTGGTAATTTTTAGCCTATTAAATAAAACATAACCTGAACTAATTAGGGACTGTACTCTATTTCTTGAAAAATTATCAATTTTTTCAGCTATTAAAGAATCAATTCTTTTACCTATGTCCTTGTTATTAGATAAAATGTTGATAAGATTATTCCTCAATGATTAAACCCCTCAAAATAATTGTAATCACACTTGGATTACTTATTATAATAGCTTCAACAATTATCATAATAGCATTATTTGACAAATTCAAAAAAAAACAAATTGAAACATCCGATAAAACCACTATTTATCTTAATGTAAATAAGGATCACATTGTGTCTAGTAGTGTTGAAGATAAATATCTGTACATTCATCTGAAAGATGAAAATGGTGACCAGAAAATTAAAGTTTTTGATATAAACAATAGTAATCTCACAAAAGAAATATATTTAAATAAATGATCTCTAAAACTGTTTTAGCTTTTTTGACAAGTTGGATTGTTGAGAATACAGAATTTACTAAAAAAATCGATTATCCAGATTTTTTTGAAATAACTAAAAAAGAAATGTCAGATAAAGCATGTTTTTCATCTCAAACTTGCAGAGTAAAAGCATACTATATTAAAAATAAAGGAATTTTTCTTATTGATCAACTTAAGCCTAATGATGACATATGTGATCAGTCAATTGTTTTGCACGAAATGATTCATCATTATCAAAAAAATGATGAAAAAAAAATTGACTTAGACGAAAGAACTCTTTGGACTTTGCAAGAAAGGCAAGCAATTTTTTATCAAAACCTTTTTTTATTTCATTCTAAAACTAAGAATAATAACAGAGGCCCTGAAAATGTTTTACAATGTGAGGGTGGAACATACCTTGATCGACAATATGAATATAATAAAAAAAATTAATCTATAATTTTATTAAAAATATATCTCCTTACTTCATCAACTCTTATTGGATTTTGATCACCTGCAAAAAAAATTACTTTGCCATTTTGATCATATAAAGGTCTAATTCTAAGACGGTTCCAAAATTTCTCACCATTTTTTTTATAATTTAAAATATCAATTGTAATTTTTT
>PBCD01000025.1 GCA_002717855.1 Rickettsiales bacterium | reverse complement strand
TTTAATGAAAATAAATAGTAAAAAAAAACTCAGCACTTAGGCTGAGTTTTTTAGTAAGAATTATTCTCTATTGTTGTGGAATTCCAGTTCCATCAGCAGTTGGCGCCCAATTAGTATGAATTGATTTCCAACCATCATCAGTTCTCAACCAAACTGATGAAGCACGAGTATTGTAATCGATACTTTCACCAGTTGCTTTAAAAGAGTAAGATCCATCAGCATAGAATGTTAAGAAAGCCATTCGCATATTTGGAGAAAAGTGTACATCAATATCCCTAAGAACAAAGCTATTCCAATCAATTAATGCTTCTTGGTTTAAATTCTCTACTGTGTAGTTGTAAAAATTACCCAAGTTAGAATCTCCTGCTACCATTGGAAGGTCATCAGAAACATACTTCTTATACTCTTCTTCATTCTTTTCAAGGATTGCATTTTGTAAATTAACTTGAGCCTGCTTTAGATAATTTACAACATTTTCCTGATTTAATTTCAAATAATAGGTTACTGCATTTTCCCAATACTGGGAACCAACCCATGAATAATCGTGAGCCTTTAATTGTGAGTTCAGTGCTGTCTCATAATCTCCATTTTCAGCAGCTATTTCAGCCTTGCTGTCCAAAATATTTGGACCATCGTGTAATGCTATGCTTTTATCAATCATTTTGTAAGCCATATTTATATCAGCTTCACCACCATAGTTTCCTCTTGCATATTGATAAGCCATCATGTTGTAAGAACCTGAGGCCAATTTAGGAAACATCTCTGCAAACTTTTTGTTTTCATCAAAACTTGACCCATCCCTTGACAACCAATTTAGTAAAGGGCTGTCTGGATTTGATGCAAGACCATCTGCAAGTGATTTTTGATAAGTTTCGGAGTCCGAAGTTAACGTAGCCTTTAACATTGAATACCACACTTTTTCTACTTTGCCTAACTTAGATTGGTCAATAGCAGAAAGTTTCACTTCTCTTGAACCCCAATTAGTATCAGATGAGGAAGCACCAGCTTTAATAAGTTTTGCACATTGGCAATCATCGTCAATTAATAAAGCTGCATTGGCCATAGCATGAGCCATTGAATATTCAAGATTAGCCAGATGATCAATTGCCTTATTGATAATTTTAGAGGCTTTTTTTGTACAAGAGTCATCAACCCATTGTTGTCCGTTAAGACTAAATATTAATAGGCAGAGGGTGAGAGTTATTATGTTTTTCATGTATATATTATTATTGTTATTATTAAACTTATTGATTATTTAAAAATAAGGCAATTAAAATGCTATGATTTTAAAATATTTGCAGATAATGCAAAAAAATTAGTTTTTATAAATGAATTTATTATCCAAATCCTCAGAATCTTGATATTTTAATCTTAATTCAATTAATTGATTTTTTAAGTCTGTGACAATTTCAGAATATTCAGGATCATTGTACACATTATTCATTTCATTAGGATCTTTTTTCCTATCGTAAAGTTCCCACTCATCAATGTCAAAGTAAAACCTGACAAGTTTAAAATCCTTATTAACGATTCCATAATGTCTTTTTACCATGTGCACGGATGGGTATTCATAATAATGGTAATACACTGCATCTCTGGTCCAATACTCACCAGAATCTGTAAGTAATGGCATTAAGCTTTCTCCTTGCATGTCATTAGGTGATTCAATTCCTGCAGCCTCTAAAAAAGTTTGAGCAAAATCTAAATTTTGAACCATTTCATCATTTGTAATTCCAGCTTTAATCTTGTTAGGCCATCTAATTAGCAAAGGTGTTTTGAATGATTCGTCATAGATAAATCTTTTATCAAACCATCCATGCTCTCCTAAATAGAATCCTTGATCAGAAGTGTATATAACTATTGTGTTATCTCTCAGACCTGATTCATCTAAATAATTAAGAACTCTTCCTACATTATCATCAACAGACGAAATTGTTGCCAAATAATCTTGCATATATCTTTGATATTTCCATTTCATTTTTTCAACATTATTCATCATTGGCCAATTTTTTTTAAAGTCTTGGTTTATTTTGTCAAGAGTTAAATCATAGGCGGCCTTCTGTTCCTTATCAGCTCTGTTATATCTACTATAAAATTGATTAGGCTTTTCTTTTAGAAGCTGTTTTTTTTCACTCACATACGCAATTTCAGGAAGTGCTCCACCCATTTCCTCTAAAGTTGTTGGTCTTATTTTACTATCCTCCATGTATCGCATGTGGGTTAATAAATTCATTTCAGCAGATTTTGCTGCAGTGCCCCTGTTTGAATAATCATCAAATAGCGTTTCAGGCTCAGGAAACTTTTTCTCGTAAAATTCAGCAAATTTATCTGCACTTGGCCACCAAGCCCTGTGTGGTGCCTTGTGCAAATACATCATCATGAATGGTTTCGACTTATCTCTTTTTTCCTTTAACCAACCAATTGTTAAATCTGTTATAATATCAGTAACATACCCTTTTATGATTGTATCACCTCCTCTTTTGAGAAACTTCGGGTTAATATAGTCACCTTGACCAGGTAAAATCATAAAATCGTCAATTCCCTTTGGATTATTTCCAAAATGTAGTTTTCCATACATTGCAGTTTGATAACCAGCTTTTTGAAATAGTTGTGGAAAAGTAACTTGTGTAGTATCAAATGGTGAATGATTGTCAATTTTACCATTAAGATGACTAAATTTTCCAGTCAAAATTGTAGCACGAGAAGGAGCGCAAATACTATTAGTAACGCAAGCATTAGTAAATAAGATACCTTCATTTGCAATTCGATCAATATTTGGTGTTTTAATTAACTTATCATCATATGCACTAATTGCTTGGTATGCATGATCATCCGACATGATAAACAATATATTTGGCCTTTCATCACTATTTTTACAAGAAAATGTTAATGAAACAAAAAGTATTAGGTAAATTTTTTTCATAAAACTCAATTTACATATAAATCTAAATTATTTCGAAATAGTGATAAAGTTTTTTTAAATTTATAAGAATGAGACAATTATTTTTGCTTATTATTTTTTTAATATTTGTTTCGTGTGAAAAATCGGATGACACGGTTTACCCAGATGTAGTATTAAATCTAAATCCCTCGGCATCAATAAAGTCTCAAAAAAAAGGTGTAGTTTTTGGTAATAGATATGCAAATTCTTGGAATTCAAAATTTGAATTGTTAAATCCATCATGGCACTACTCTTGGAGTTTTATAAAACCAGATAATTATCCTGCATACATTGATTTTGTGCCCATGATATGGGGAAAAAATTCTGCTAGTGATGAAAATATAGATTATTTAACGGATCTATACGAAAAGGATATTATAAGTTATGTTCTAGGTTTTAATGAACCAGATCTGCCTGGTCAAGCAAATATGTCTGTTAATGAAGCAATTAACTTGTGGCCAAAGTTGGAGAGTATTGGTGCACCACTTGGCAGTCCAGTTCCTGCCTATCCATCAAGTCAATGGCTTTCAAATTTTATGTCAATTGCGAAAGCCAATGATTTAAGAGTTGATTTCATAGCGTTGCATATCTATGATATTGCTAGTGTCGATAATTTTTTAGCTAAAGTTGACGAGATCTACAGTCTCTATAACAAACCAATTTGGATTACAGAATTTGCACTAAGAGATTCCCAAGCTGATAATAACAATTCAAATAAATATTCCCCTGAAGACATACTGATTTTTATGCAAAAGCTTCTACCTGAACTTGAGCAAAGACCCTATATTCAAAGATATTCTTGGTTTGATACCAGTACTGATAATCCTAATTATGAAAAACTAAGAACAGCAGATTTGATAAATGAAAATAATGAATTAACAGTTTTAGGTTCATTTTATGCAAATTTTACTCCTTAATATGAAAAAATTTTGTTTAATTTTTTTTATTGGCATTTATTCATATACACAACAAACCGTATCTGGAATAGTTAGTGATGAAAGTGGATTACCCATTCCGGGTGTTAATATTATTGTATTAGATACTCAAATTGGAACAGTAACTGATTTTGATGGTAAATATTCAATAGAAAATGTTTCAAAGGATGATGTTTTAGTTTTTTCCTACATAGGCTTTTCAACTGTTGAATTTAAGATCTCAGAAAATTATATTCTCAATATAACTCTTATCGCAGATACGGAATTATTGGATGAGGTAATTATTGTTGGTTATGGAACACAAAAAAGAAGTGATATCGTTGGATCTGTAAGTGTAGTAGATGTTGGTGAAGCAGTTACTCAACCAACAACAGATATTTCTGAACTATTGAGAGGTAAAGCGGCTGGCGTACAAATAACTCAAAATTCAAACAGACCTGGTGGCACTTCGTCTATTATTATTAGAGGATCTAATTCAATTCTTGGTGGTAACAGCCCACTATTTGTTCTTGATGGCATTCCAACAACCAATATTAATGATATCAGCTCAGAAGAAATCGAATCAATTGAAGTTCTTAAAGATGCCTCTGCTCAGGCAATTTATGGTGCTAGAGCCTCAAATGGTGTTATTCTTGTAAATACAAAAAAAGGGGAAGAGGGGCCTTTGACAGTAACTTATTCGGGTTATTTTTCGATTGAGGAGTTATATAAAAACTTTGAGCTCTACAATCCAATTGAATACATACAATTAAAAAGAGAAGCTTATCGGACAACAAATGCTCTCAGCCCGGGTAATTATATGTACGATGATGAAGTTTTTACTCCACTTCAGATTGAAGTTATTCAATCCAACCAGTATGTTAATTGGGGTGAATTAATATTAAAAAAGGGTTATATTTCAAATCACAATATTGGAGTTAGAGCCGGATCAAAAAATACAAAAGTTTACAGTAACTTTAGCCTTCATGACCAAGAAGGATTAATTCCTGGCTCTGACTTTAAAAGAATTACTGCAAGGGTTAACTTAGACCAAAAAATAAATAATAAAACTTCGATACGCCTAAATACACTCATCACCAACAGAGAGCAAAATAATGAATCTGGAAATATTGATTGGATAGTTTTGCCACCTGTTGCTAAACCATTTGATGATAATGGTGAAATTGTAAAATTTCCTATGGGAAACCAAGATGCTGCATTATATAACCCATTATGGAATATCAGAGAGAGTATTAATGAATCTGAGGCAAATAATTTTAAATTAGACCTAACAATTAACCATAGTTTTACTAACAACTTTGATTATAAACTTGTTGGTTCGCTAAGTAGACGTAATGCATCTAACTCACAATACCTATCTAGACTCCATCAATCTGCCGTAGCTAACAGTGGCGAAGTCAAGCTAAATGACTATTTAACTAAGGAGTATCTCGTTGAAAATATTTTAACTTTTAAAAATAAAATTGATAATAATAGTTCATACGATTTAACTTTAGTCCACTCTATTAATGAAATAAATTATTCCCACAATGGGATAACTGGAACTGGTTTTGATACAGATTACTTGGGATACAATGGAATTGAGTCAGCTGAAATAATTAGTGATATCAGAAGAAATGCAAATAAAAGAACCAGACAAGGATTTATGGCAAGATTACGCTATAATTTTTCAGACAAATATCTTCTCACTGCCACATCTAGGTATGATGGGTCCTCTGTATTTAGTCAATTTAAAAAATATGGATTTTTTCCATCGCTAGCCTTAGGCTGGAAAATACACAAAGAAAATTTAATAAATAATCTGGATTATATTAATCAACTAAAATTTAGAATTAGCTATGGTTCTATTGGAAATGAGGCTATATCACCATATCAATCACTAGGCCTTGCCTCACCCACAAATTATGCATTCGATGGTCAAACATTTGTTGGTTATTTGCCAAGCGGAAAGTTGTTTAACCCGAATTTAACTTGGGAAACATCTTCAACTCTAAATTTAGGATTAGACTTTGGTTTTTTTAATAATAGATTGACAGGAACTGTAGAATACTACAAAAGTAATACTAGTGATGTCCTAGTTAACAGAAAGGTAAATAGCCCAGGTTACACAAATACCACTTACAACGCGGGTGAAACACAAAATGTCGGAATTGAAGCATTACTGTCTTACGATATCATACGTAGTAATGAAATTAATTGGAATATTACTGCTAATTATGCTAAAAATAATGAAGAAATAATTTCACTTTATGGTGACCGCGATGATGCTGGAAATCAAATTAACGATGTAGCATCAAGATTGTTTATCGGACAACCGATAAACATAATATATCAATATATATTTGATGGTATATGGCAAACAAATGATGATATTACCAACTCTCATATGCCAAACGCTTCTCCAGGTGATATTCGCATAAAAGATATAAGTGGTCCCGATGGACTTCCTGATGGTATAATCACTGATGATGATAGAACATATTTTAAGAGGAATCCTGATTGGTTTGGATCGATTTCATCAAAAATAAGTTACAAAAACTTTGGTTTATTTTTTGACTTATATATTCTAAAGGGCTCATTTAAATCGAATCCATACTTAGCAGATTTCAATAGTGGTGGAACTTTGTCAGGAAAAAGGAATGGTATCAAGGTTGATTATTGGACACCGGAAAATCCGTCAAATGAATTTCCAAGGCCAAGTACTTTAACACCTGAATATTTATATTCCCTTGCAGTTCAGGATGCATCTTTTATAAAATTAAGAACATTACGTCTCAATTATAATTTTCCAAAAAATTTAATAAAATCAAGAAATATTAACAACATGAGTCTCTATCTCACTGGCACAAATCTATTAAGTATAACTGATTATAAGTCATATAACCCAGAGGTAAATCCAGGACAATATCCCGACGGAAGAGAATTTACTATTGGTTTTAAATTTGAAATTTATTAAAATATGAAGAAACTGAAACTATTAATTTTAAGCTTTTTTTTACTATTACACCTTGGTTGCAGTAAAGACTTTTTAGATGAAACGGCATACACTGACGTTACCCTTGATTATATTTACACTACACCTGAGGGTTTAAAAGCAGCCTTGGTAGGTCTTTACCAAGTTCATAGATCATTGTATAATTCAAATTTTGGAGAATCACAACGAGCGATTATAATGGCTGCAAAATCCGATTTGACTGTAGTTAGAGCAGGACAAATTGCACTTTGGGCTCAATTAAGATGGGGACATTCACCTGATGGATATCAAGGTCAGCTGTTACATGCTTTTTGGAAACACTATTATAAAGTAATCGATAGATCCAATGCAATAATAAAGAATGCAGAACTTTCTGAAGACCTAAACGATGAAATGAGAATTCTTTTGTCAGAGGCTAAAGTTTTAAGAGCTGAAGCTTATTTTACATTATTTAGGATGTTTAATAATATTTATTTAACCACTGAGCCAACTTCACCGGAAAATGCTTTTGATAAAATAACTGAAAAATCCTCGGAAAATGAAATCTTTGAACTTATTGAGAGAGACCTTGAATACGCGGAGAAATACCTTGATTGGGTAAATACTCCTGGTAAAGTTAATCTTGCAATGGCCAAACATTTATATGCAAAAGTTAGTATGTGGCAAAATGAGTGGGAAAAAGCCATAATCAAATCTGAGGACATTATAAACTCTGGTTTTTATACTTTGATGGCTAGTCCCAAGTATGTTTTTGATGGAATTAATAATTATGGAGCAAGATCTACTAGCCCACCCAACAGAGAAACTATTTTTAATTTGCAATTTAGTAATCCCAATATAGGAGGAGGTATTAAGACCCTAATAAATTGGAATTATATAACCAATTATGGACAAATTCGTGGTGCAAAGTATGACCGAAATTATGGTGGTAGGGGCGCAGGCTGGGTTTATCCAAATCAGTATATGCTTAGTCTGTTTGAAGAAGATGATTTACGAATTGACAATGCATATTTTAGAACAAAATATTATTATAATGATAAACCAAACTTACCTGCTGGAAAAAGTTTGGGGGATGAAATCACAATTCCATTTGAATTCACAAATTTTTGGTATCAAAGAAGACACCCATCATGTCTAAAGTTTAGTCCAAATAAAAATGATCTCGACTGGGATCCAAGTGTCGGAGTTTCACAAGCTAACTTCATAATTTATAGACTAGCTGAAACATATTTGATAGCATCTGAAGCCTACATGAGACTTGGTGGAAATAATGATCAAAATGCTTTATATTATTTAAATAGCATAAGAACAAGAGCGGGTGTTGATAACTTAAATTTTATAGATCAAAATACGGTTTTGGAGGAAAGAGCAAGAGAATTGTCTTTTGAAGGTCAAAGATGGTATACTCTAAAAAGAATGGGTGTTTTGTTTGAAAGAATCACACAATACGCTGGAAACGATGGTTATAAAGATGCCGCCAGGCAAAATATGAAACCACATTACGTCAATTTTCCCATACCATCAGATCAATTAGATTTGATGGGAGCTGACTATCCACAAAATGAAGGTTATTAATTTTTAGAGACCAAAGGCAGAAAGATTGTATAAACTCTGTTCATACAAGATTAAGGTTAACTGAACATTCGAAAATCCCTTTCGGGCACGCTCTAGCATACAGACTCACCTTTTTAATAAAATTTGTGTTAAGTTTATCAATGTTTATCTGCCCCTAGTCAATAAAATCATAATTAATCAAAGTTTTGATCAATTAAATTAATAAGTTTTTTAAGTTTTTCCTTTGTGTTTGAGCCAAATTGTGATTGGTCCATAACAAATTTTTTATTATTTGTAAAAATTTCCAGAGCACACATTGCTAAACTATCTTGTTTATCCTTTACTGCATAACTCTTTTCATATTTAGAAATCATCTCATTAATTTCTTTTGCAGCCATTCTTAAAACTTCTTCTTGTTCAATATTTACATTCAAAGGATAAATTCTATTTCCGATATTTAATTTAATTTTTTGTTTCATATCAGGACGATAGGTTAATTATACAAAAATCTAAGTCTTTAATCATTTTTTCAATTCTTTTTTTTACAAATTTTTTATTATCTGTATCTAAAAATTTAGCAATTTTTAATGAATCGTAATCTGATTTTGAATTATTTAAATCAATAAAAAATTTATCGTTTTCTCTACTCAACAAATTTATTTTATTTTTCATTTCTAAATTTTTTAACTTTAAATCATTATACTTTTTGATAACATACTGAATTTTTTTTTCTAAAATCTCAATATTTTTTGTGGAATCTTTCAATTTACTTTTTATATATCTAAATTTAATTTTAGTTATAATTAAAAACAAATCTTTTAATTGAAAAAATTATTTATAGTAGTCCTGATTTTATGTTATCACTCGCTCTTGACACAAGAGTTGATGTTGGAACCAAATCCACCTGTTGACATACCATTGAAACTAAGTGGGAATTTTGGTGAATTGAGGTCTAGTGGGTTCCACTCTGGTATTGATATAAAAACATTAGGAAGAGAAGGTGTTAAAATAAAATCAATTGATAATGGCTATGTCTCAAGAATATCAATTTCATTGAGTGGGTTTGGAAAGGCTATTTATATTACACATCCCAACGGATTTACATCTGTTTACGCTCATTTAAGTAGATTTAATGAGGAGATAGAAAAGCTAATACAAGCATTTCAATATCAGGAAAAATCATTCGTCTTAACTAAATTTTTTAAAAAAAATGAAGTTATAATACGAAAAAATGATATTATAGGTTTTTCCGGGAACACAGGAAGTTCTTTTGGTCCACATTTACATTTTGAAATCAGAAAATCTGCTGAAAATTTACCAATTAACCCATTAAGCTTGGGGTATCCAATTCGTGACACAATTCCCCCCTCAGTTAAAGGACTATTTCTTTACAAGATTGGTGATGAGCCCAACAAAAGAAAAAAAATTAATATCAAGAAAATATCAACTAATATATTTCAAAGCGAAATAATTAAAACGACAGGTAGTTTTGGGTTTGGTGTAATTTCAGATGATAGACAGAATAAATCCTACAATATTAATGGAACATATAATTACAAATTACTCATAAATAATAAGACTGAATTTGAAATTGAATTTGATAATTTTTCATTTGAAGAAAAAGAATACCAAATGAAATTGATGGACTACGCCTATTATATTGATAGAAAATTCCGATTGATAAAAATTTATAATGAAAATAACTTAAATACAAGCTTTATTAAATCATCTAAATCTGGAATTATTAATGTGAAAGAAAATGATTCAATTAAAATCAAAATAATTTTAAGCGATTATTCAAACAATATATCACAGATAAATTTAAATGTAATTGGATCGGAGGACAAATTAGATTATTATTACGATGATTTCAGTAATTTCAACTCATTTATAAAAAAATCAGAGAATTTCAATTTTTCCAAAAATGGTGCTCAAGTCAAAATAAAAAAGAACACTTTCAATAATAATACTTTTCTAGATATTAATTACCTTAATGACACTCTTCATATTATTAATCCAAAAGTTTACGTATTCAAAGCGATTGAAATCTTAATGCCCCAAAAAGTTAAAAACAAAAAACAATCTTACGTTGCTTACATTAATAATGAAGGTAAAAGAAGTTTTGCAGCAACAACAAATATTGATAACAAGTTTAATAAATTCACAACAAATAGACTTGGGAGTTTTTATGTAGATATTGACTCAATAGCTCCACATATTAAACCTCTTTATAAAAAAAATAAAATAAGTTTTGAAATTAAAGATAATGAAACAGGTGTGAAAAAATATGATGTTTTTGTAAATGGAAATTGGCACCTATTTGAATATGAACCAAAAAGAAATGAGATATTTTGTAATCTTAATAGTTTAAATAATTATAAAAAAGAAATTGATATTAAGATTATTATTGAAGACTTTGTTGGAAATAAAAAAACGCTAATTAAAAAACTAACACTCTGACAGTATTTTTTTAATACTTTTTGTAGCGTAAATTATTTCTTCTTTTGAATTGAACTTTGAAAATGAAAACCTTATAGAAATGTTTTTGATTTCATCTTTGTTAAGAATCTCCGCCAAAACATGTGAGGGCTCAGAGGATCCTGATTGGCACGCACTTCCAGATGAACAAGCTATTCCTGCCAGTTCAAGTTTAAAATTAATAAGATCTTTTTTTTCAACCGAGATTGGAAATCTTAAATTTAAAATGGTGTAACTTGAATTTCTGAAACTACCATTTATTTCAACACAATCGATGGATTTAAAAATTTCTTTTTTAAATAATTCTTTCAGAGATTCGACTTTTTCTTTGTCATCAGAAAGATTTTTATAGGATTCTTGTAATGCAACTTTTAGTCCATGAATATTATGTGTGCTTTCCGTACCCCCTCTAAGTCCACGTTCTTGCTCTCCACCTTCAATGAGGGGGAAAACTTTATTTTTTTCATTAATATATACGAAACCAACACCCTTTGGACCATGAAATTTGTGGGCCGAACATGTCATAAAATCTATATATACAGATGATAAATCCAATGGAAAGTGGCCGATTGTTTGGACAGTATCGCTATGGAACAAAGCATTAGCATTCTGACAGATATTACCAATTTCATTAAGATCAATCATTGTCCCAATCTCATTATTTATATGCATTAGACTTACAAGTGTTTTTTTTGGATTTCTTAGTAGTAATTGTAAATGACTTAGGTCTGGGGTTCCATCACCACGAATTTTCAAAAAATCTAAATCTATCTTTTTGTTATAGTATAGATTCATAATTGGATTTAATACAGCCTTATGTTCAATTTTCGTGGTAATAATTCTTTCAACTCCAGACTTAACACAGGATTTAATAATCATATTATTAGATTCAGTCCCGCCGGACGTAAAAAAAATTTCTTTTGATTTTACATTTAGCGTTTTAGCAATAAATTTTCTACTAAGTTCAATTATAGTTTTTGAATCTCTTCCAAAAAAGTGTGTTGAAGAGGGATTTCCAAATGAATTTACAAGAACCGATCTCATCTCCTCAACAACTTTAGGGTTTAATTGAGTTGTTGCTGCATTGTCAAGATAAACTTTTTTCATAGAAAGCTTTACCAAAGATATGTGATTTTCACTAGTTTTGAATTAAGACTAATGAAAATAATATCTAGTAAAAATAACTCTAAAATCAAATACGTTAAAAAGCTCAGATCTAGCAATTCTTTTCGAAAAAAGGAAAGAAAATTTTATGTTGAAGGATTGAAAGAATTGATTCAATGCATTAAATCAGGTTTTTGTATTGATTCTATTTATTGTTCCCCCAGATCAAATAAAATACTAGAAAAAAATTCTATAATAGCAGACTACATAATTGACGACAAAATTGTATCTCAAATTGTTGTGAGAGAAACTGAAGGTGTTTTTGGAATTTTTGATGAAAAAACAGATCGAATAACTAATTCTAAATTTTTAAATAATGAACTGGTTCTGGTTTTAGATAGACCAGAAAAACCTGGAAATGTTGGAGCTATTTTTAGAACTTTTGAGGCTTTTGGTTTTAAAAATATATTTATAGTAGATACTAATTTAGATATTTATAATCCAATTATTATAAGAACAAGCCTTGGTGCTGTATTCAATCTTAATATCTATAAATTCAATTATTATGAAATAAAAAACTTACTTGAAAATGAAAAATTTAAAATAATTGTCTCGGATATTGATGCAGAAATACCTTATTACAGGTTAAACTTAAAAGAAAAAATTGCTCTAGTTATGGGGCCTGAAAAATCTAAGGTTAGTAATGAATTTAAAGAATTAGCGGATTATTCTATTAAAATTCCAATGTATGGAAAAGTCGATTCACTAAACTTATCAGTCGCTTCTTCAATAATTTTATCAGAAGCAATTAATCAAAGAAAAATCACTTAAATTTAAATCGTGGAATTAGTGTCTAAAAAATCTTTCAACAGAAAACTAATTAGTGAGTATAAATCATTATTAAGAGTTAGTTACCAAGATTTATCCAAGTCAGACAAATTATTGATCAGAAAATCATTCGATCTAGCTGTAATAGCTCACTCAAATCAAATTAGAAAATCTGGAATTCCATATGTTTTCCACCCACTGTCTGTTGCTAAAATTGTTGCAGAAAAAATTGGTTTAGACGCACAAAGTATAGCATGTGCGCTATTGCATGATGTTGTGGAAGATTCTGAATATGATTTGGGCTATATAAAACAGAATTTTGGTATGAAGATTAGTAAAATAGTAGATGGTTTAACCAAAATTTCAAAACTCAAAAAAGAAAAAATACAATCTATTCAAGCCGAAAATTTCAGAAAGATGTTGTTAACGCTTAACGACGATGTAAGGGTGATTCTTATAAAAATAGCAGACAGGTTACATAATATGAGGACCCTTGATCACCTATCTCCTGATAAACAAGCAAAGATTTCGTCCGAAACGTTATACATATACGCACCGATCGCTCATAGAATTGGTTTATTTGAAATCAAAACAGAGCTTGAAGATTTGAGTTTAAAATATCTTGAACCAGATGTCTATAATCAAATTAAGTCAAGCTTAACAAAAACTAAAGATGACCAAAATTTATACATAAGAAATTTTGCAAGAAAAATTTCTGATAAATTAAAGCATGAAAAACTGGATTTTAAAATTAATGGGCGAACAAAATCAATTTATTCTATTCGCGATAAAATGCTAAATAAAGGTATTTCTATTGAAGAAGTTTATGATCGTTTTGCTATCAGAATTATATATAAAGCTAAGTCTAAAAAAGAAAAGTTATTAGCTTGGAAAATATACTCAATTGTAACAGACGTATATCGGCCTAATCCAACTCGATTAAGAGATTGGATCTCTAATCCAAAGTCAAATGGATATGAGGCACTTCATATAACTGTAGTTGGTCCAAGTAAAAGATGGATTGAGGTTCAAATTCGATCTGAAAGAATGCATGAAATTGCAGAGAGAGGATTTGCAGCTCATTATAAATACAAACAAGGCGATAAGCAAGAAAGTGGTCTAGATTTATGGTTGAATAGGCTTCAAAGTGTTCTTGAAAATCAAGATTCAAGTGCAGTTGATTTTGTAGAAGATTTCAAATTAAACTTATACTCAAATGAAATTTTTGTCTTCACACCTGATGGTGATCTGAAATCGCTACCAAAAAATTCAACTTCATTAGACTTTGCTTTTAATATCCATACTAAGCTAGGCTTAAAGACAAGAGGGGCAAAAGTTAATGGAAAAATTGTTCCTTTAAATCACAAACTTAAAAGTGGTGATCAAGTTGAGATTATAAAGAGTAATAAATCTAAACCAAATATAAATTGGTTGGACTATGTAATTACATCGATGGCAAAAAAGAGTATTCGATCAGCTCTTAAAGAAAATAAAAGAAAAATAGCAGATGAAGGAAAAGAAATTTTAAAAAGAAAATTAAAACAACTTAAAATAAATTTTGATGATAATAATATCAATAAATTATGTAATTACTTTAATCTTCAAACTTCTCTGGATTTATTTTACAGAATTGGCATTGCCTCAATTGATAATGTTGAACTTAAAAAATTTGCAAGCACCGAAAAAAATAAAATAATAACTTTTTTTAGAAAAAAAATCACACCTAAGTTTAAAAAAACTCAAAAAGAAATTATTAATAATAATTATGATCAGCTAGTTTTTGGAAATGAGGAGGAAAAATTAGAGTATAAACTATCCAATTGCTGTAATCCACTTCCGGGTGAAAAAGTTTTTGGATTTTTAAGTGTAAATGAAGGAATAAAAGTTCACAGGACTGATTGTAAAAATGCTGTCAGTCTAAGGTCAAATTACTCATACAGAATTTTATCTGCAAAATGGATAGATTCTACTCAATACGAATTTAGATCAACCATTCAAATAATCGGAATTGATAATATTGGGGTTTTAAATAAGATTACAACTATCATTTCAACTAGTCTTAATATTAATATGTTAAAAATGTCATTTGACACCGAGGGTGATACTTTTAAGGGTAAGATTACATTAAAAGTTTCAAATAAAAATATTCTTGATAATATAATTAAGCGATTAAAAAAAATTCATGGGGTTGATCAAGTTGTTAGGTTTTAAATAATTAATTTTGATTAATGTCTAAAAATAACTTAAAGTCAAATCAAAAGGTAGTTAAGGAGGTATTCACAAAATTTCTTGAAAAAAATTCTCATAGAAAAACACCTGAAAGGTTTACGATATTAAAAGAAGTTTATGAATTAGATGATCATTTTGATATTGAATCGCTTTATGCAATTATGATTAAAAAAAAATATAGAGTCAGCAGAGCTACGTTATATAACACTATTGAACTACTTCTTGAGAGTCATCTTGTAAGAAAACATCAATTTGGCTCAAACCTAGCTCATTTTGAAAAGTCATATTTTGACAAACAGCATGATCACATTATATTGACAGATACTGGAAATGTTATAGAATTTTGTGATCCAAGAATACAAAGTATTAAGGAATCAATCGAAGATATATTTGATGTTAAAGTTGATAAGCATTCTTTATACTTTTATGCCAGAAAAAATACAAAATGAAAATTGATATGATTTTGGGTCTCCAGTGGGGAGATGAGGGAAAGGGCAAAATAGTTGATGTTTTGACTAATAATTATGATATAATTGCCAGATTTCAAGGTGGTCCAAATGCAGGTCACACACTTATTTTCGATGGAATTAAACACGTGTTACATACAATACCGTCTGGCATATTTCATGAAAAAAAGGTAAATGTAATTGGGAATGGAGTTGTTATAGATCCTGTAATTTTTAAAGACGAGATTGAAAAATTAAAGTCTCTTGGAGTTGAGTTAAAAGACAAGTTGTTAATTTCAAAAAAGGCACACTTAATACTCCCCACACACAGACTAATCGATAGAGCATCTGAATTATCAAAAGGAACAAAAAAAATTGGTTCTACCCTAAAAGGTATTGGCCCGACTTATATGGACAAAACAGGAAGAAATGGGTTGAGAATTGGAGATTTAGATGAAGAGGATTGGATGTATAAATATGAAAACCTTAAAAACAAACATTTAGATTTAATTAATAATTTTAATGTTGATATTGATTTTAATATTCAAAAATTATCAACTAATTTTTTTGAGTCTGTCGAATATATAAAAGAAATTAAATTTATTGATAGCGAACATTTTTTTAGTGAAAGTTTGAAAAATGGAAAAAAAATTATCGCAGAAGGTGCTCAGGGCTCGTTACTAGATATTGATTTCGGAACATATCCGTATGTAACATCCTCCACAACAACTGCTGCTGGTGCGTCTACAGGTTTGGGAATTGCCCCAAATAAAATTGATGATGTAATAGGTATTTTTAAAGCATATACAACCAGGGTCGGTAGTGGTCCTTTCCCAACAGAATTATTTGGTGATATTGGAAATAGAATTTCTAAAGTTGGTAATGAGTTTGGCGCAACAACCGGTCGTCCAAGAAGGTGTGGTTGGCTTGATTTGGTTGCTTTGAAGCACTCTATAATTATAAATGGTGTTACAAAACTTGCGATCATGAAGGGTGATGTGCTCTCAGGATTAAAAAAAATAAAAATCTGTACGAAATATAATTACAAAGGTGAATTAATTGACTACTTACCCTACTCTTTAGAAAGTAAAAACTTGGAACCAATTTATGAAGAGATGCATGGCTGGGATGATGATATTACAGAAATTAAAAACATGGAAGATCTTCCAAAAACATTTTTAAATTACATAAGCTTTATTCAAGATTGGGTCGGAATAGAGATTAGAATTATCTCTGTCGGCCCAGATCGTAAACAAACAATAATTGTTTAAACTAAAAATTATATCGTTACTAATATTTATTTTTTCTTCTCAAATTCTTTTTGTTCAAGAAAAAAAAATTGAGATTATAAGTGCTGGGGCTTTGGATAAAGATGAATTAGTATATCCTGATGCGAATATTCTTAACGGTTCAATTGAAAAACAAGTTCATTTGAGACACGATGAGATGGATATTTTTTCAAACAATGCAATTTTTTTTCAAAAAAAAAATAAGTTTATTGCTGTGGGGGATGTTTTACTCAAGCAAGGTGATTCATTTGAGCTAAAATGTGACTCTCTAAATTATGATGGAAAAACAAAAAAGTTTTTTAGTTATGGTAAAGTATCCTTAATAAATAAGATGACAAAACTAGATTCAAATGAGCTCTTTTATGATAGAGATAAAAATATTGCTTCTTTTTTTAGTGGAGGAAATATAATTGATGGTTTTACAACAATACAAAGTGAAAGGGGGGATTATCTAATTGATATTGATAAATACAAGTTTAGAAATGATATAATTATCACTAACCCTGACTACACTATTGAATCAGAAAGTTTAGATTATGTTGTTGGGCAAGAAAAAACATATTTCTTAGATTTTACCAAAGTTATTGGGGACTCTTATGAAATTACATGCAAAAGAGGGTTTTATAATGGAAAACTCTTGAAAGGTTATTTTTTAGATAATGCAAAAGTATTAATGAAGAATAGAATAATTAAAGGTGATAGTATTTTTTTTGATGATAATATAAAATATGCGAGTGCAACAAAACAAATTTCAATTTTTGATGGAAACGAAAAACTTCAGATTTTAGGTGAATTTGCGGAAATTTTTGAAGAAAAGGATTCAGCAATTGTCACCATAAATCCAATAGCTATAAATACTACTGACATTGATTCACTTTTCATTTCCGCTGATACACTCTACTCTGTAGGTGATAGAAAAAATAGAATTATCAAAGGTGTTAATAATGTAAAGTTTTTAAAAAAAAAATTAAGTGGAAAATCAGATTATATTTTGATTAATGAAAATATAGGTTTTACAAGTCTACTGAGAAAAGAGTTAGGTAGTAAAGATTTACAAATAATGAGTCAAAAACAAATAAATCAGATTAACCCCATTATTTGGGATGGAAATAACCAAATAAGCGGCGATGAAATAATTTTAAAAGAGAATGTGAAAGACAATAAATTGGACTCTTTAATAGTGACAAATAACGGCTTCATCATTGAAAAGGACACCATTAATATCAATAATTATAATCAAATTAAAGGGATAAAGATCTTTGGCAAATTTATAAATGGTAAAATTAAAAATTTAAAAGTGGATCAAAATGCAGAAATAATTTACCACATGTATAATGATGAGAAAGAACTTATAGGAGTTGATAAAGCCTTATCAAGCTCCATCTTAATGAAAATAGCTGAGGATGGAATTGATGAAATTATATTTAATACAAACCCTGAGGGCATGTTATATCCAGAAAATTTTTTAGATGAAAATGAAAAGTTTTTAGAGGGTTTTGTGAATAGAGAACATGAAAAAATTAAAAGTAAATCAGACTTGTTCAATTAATGATCGATAATTTCAAGAAATTTCAGGCACAGACTACAAATTATCCACTTGGAATTGAGGTTACTAAAGCAGAGGGATCATATGTTTATGATCGAAAAAAAAAGTATCTTGACTTAGTTGCAGGAGTATCAGTTCAAAACTTAGGGCATTGCAATCAAGAACTAAATAAAAGTATAAAAATTCAAATAGAAAAATATTCTCATGTGATGGTTTATGGAGAATTTATACAAAAGCCATCATTAGATCTTTGCGAGTTACTTAATAATATACTTCCTAAAAATTTAAACTCAACTTATTTAACTAATTCAGGAACAGAGGCGATTGAGGCTGCTTTAAAGCTTGCCAAAAGAGTAACTGGTAGAACTAGAATAATTTCTGCTTTTAATTCTTATCACGGTAGTACACATGGATCTATGAGTGTATCAGGTTTTGAGCAACGAAAAAGAGCCTACAGGCCATTATTACCAAATATTGATTTTATTAAGTTTAATTCTGAAAAGGATATTAAAAAAATAAATAATGATACTTCTTGTGTAATATTAGAAACAATCCAAGGTGGTGCTGGATTTATTCAACCTAAGCGGAATTATTTGAAAAAGATATCAAAAAGATGTCAGGAAAAGGGTGCTCTTCTGATTCTAGATGAACTTCAAACAGGCTTAGGTAGAACTGGTAAAATGTTTGCTTTCGAACACTACGGAATAAGTCCCGATATTCTCGTTCTCGGAAAATCATTAGGTGGTGGTTTCCCAATAGGTGCAATGATTAGTGATTTATCTTTAATGAATAAGCTAAAAAGTAATCCAATTTTAGGGCATATCACAACATTTGGGGGTCATCCAGTAATATCACAAGCAGGTCTCACTACATTAAAAATTACCTTGAGGGATAAGCTATACGAAAAAGCTAAAATTTCAGAATCAAAATTTAGAGCTAGACTCAAACACAATCAAATTGTTGAAATAAGAGGGAAAGGGTTGATGTTAGCTCTAATTCTAAAATCAGAATTATTAGCCAAAAAAATGGTTTTAAAATGTCTAGATAAAGGTTTGATTTTATTTTGGTTATTGTATGAGTCAAAAGCTGTTAGAATAACTCCTCCTCTCAATATTAATGACAAAGAAATTAGCATTGCATGCAATACCATATTAAAAACACTTGATGAGATTAGTGATTAAATGTTAATAAATTTTTAATAAAGAAAATTACACCATAATGTAAAGTTCTACATAGTGCATAATTTTAAAATTTTAATTATGAACGGCAGTAGAAAAAAAATACTAAATCTTAAAAAATTTGAAAATATGATTAATGATAATAAATCCATTTATCTTGATCTAAATGAAATTGAAGAAATTGTTATTTACTATTTTCACGAAGCAAATTTTAATATGGCTGAAAAGGCTATTGAATTTGCAAATCAAATTTTTCCAAGCTCGATAAATATTTCAATCTTAGAGTCAGAAATTCTAATGCAAAAAAGTAAAGGGTCTGAAGCCTATAATTTAATTGATAAATGTTTAGATATTAATTCAGAAAATTTTGATTTAATGTTCCAAAAAGCTAAGATTTTGAATAAACTGAGGAAATATACTGACTCTAATGCCGTGTTGGAGAAATTAAATAAATTAAATGATACAATTTCTCTAGTTGATGATTTATTGCTGAAGAATTACATGAATTTAGATAAATATGTGAAATCAATAAAAATTGCCAAAAGACTAATTTCAAGTTTTCCTGAAGATAAAAAATACATGGATAAATTAGTTTCTTGTTTCAGATTATCAAAAAGGGAAAATGAAGCTATTAGATTTTTGAATGAATTTCTGTCAAAAAATCCATATAACCAAAATGCGTGGTTTGAAATTGGAAAGTTATATTTTGAAAAAAAAATGATCAAAGAAAGTATTGCCTCACATGAATTTAGCATTATTTGTGATGAATTATTTTCCCCTTCGTATATTGAATTAGCCAAAATATATGAATATAATTTAAATTTCAACAAGGCAATATATTATTATGAGATTTTAAAAAGTCTTGGCTCTGAATCTTCATTTAGTCTTTACAGGCTGTCTGTTTGTTATGAAAAAATTGGTTCATACGATAAGGTGATAGGTTGTTTAAATGAAATAATATCAAAAGATCCTTTATATGAAAAGGCATGGATATCAATCGCTAAACACTATCTTCGTAAGAATGACCACGACAAAGCGCTTGAAAACTTAAACAAAGCCCTAAATATTATTGCGAATAATTATTAAGTTAGTCGTATGATTTCAAAGTTAGGCGATTCAGTAATTATATTTCTCAAAGGAATGTTAATGGGAGTCGCTGATCTTGTTCCAGGAATTTCCGGTGGAACAATAGCGTTTATAACTGGTATTTATGAAGATTTCATAGAAGCATTAAATAATATAAATTTAAAAATTTTTGATGGTGATTTAATAAATCAATTCACAAAAAAAAAATTTGATTTTCTTACAATTTTAGTCTCTGGAATTCTATTCAGTATTTTATCATTTAGTAAATTATTAACTTATTTATTAACTAATTTTAACATTGAATTAAGATCCTTTTTCCTAGGTCTAATATTAGTTAGTGTAGTTATACTTTACAGATCAATCAATAAAATGTTCCTTATTCAGGTTCAATACATATTTTTATTGATTTTTTCAATAATAATTAGTTTTTTGATTTTCAACATATCTTCTTTTGAACCCAAGGTTACAAATTTATATATTTTTCTCTGTGGAGTTATTTGTTCTTTGGCCATGATTTTACCAGGTATTTCGGGTGCCTATATTTTAATTATCCTTGGAACATATGAGTTTTTAATCGAGAAAATATCAAATTTATTTCTTGATATAGACTCAATTAAAATAGTGGGCATATTTGGATTTGGCTTTTTAATTGGAATAATCTTTTTTTCAAAACTTATTAAATATTTATTGTTAAACTTTAAAAAACCAACATTTGTAACTCTTATTGGCTTAATAATAGGATCGCTTCCTAAAGTATTACCCATGGAGTCGAGCTATGATTCAAGTTTTTTTGAAAGTTTAACTGAATTTTTTTTTAAAAACCCCTTCTCTATTTTTTTTATTTTGACAGGAATTATTTGTGTTAGTATTTTTTCTAAGCTTAAAATAAAAATTAAATGAAAGACTGGAATAAATCTTTATTTATTGAAATTTTCCTACATGGACTTATTATGGGAACTATAAATAAATTACCTGGAATTTCTGGGGGTTTATACGCTATAATTATTGGATTTTATGATCACTTGATGATGTCTTTGAAAAAAATTGGAACAAGAAATTTTTTAAAAAGTAGAAAACGAATTACTTTTTTTAAAGAATTTAATTCATTTTTTTTATTGACGTTGTCACTTGGAATGATAGTTAGCTACTTTACAACATCAAAAATTCTAGATTATTTTTTAGAAAATTTTCAATTGCAAGTTTGGGGCTGTTTTTTTGGATTAATATTAGGCTCTGTCTTTTTATTAGTAAAAAAGATAAACAATATTGATAAAATGAAAATTCTAATATTAATTACCAGTTTTACTATTGGCTTAGTTGTTAGTTTTATAGATCCAATGACAGAAAACAGAAATCTAATTTTTATTTTTCTTTGTGGATATATTAGTATCTGTGGTATAACCATCCCAGGCCTATCAGGATCTTTTATTCTTATAATTCTTGGAAATTACAAGTTACTTTTGGTTGATTCTGTTAATAATTTTTACAACTTAGTGTCAAATTTATTAGTTGGAACAAACTTTCAAGTGAGTGAAGTTTTATTACATGTATTGATTACATTTTTTTTAGGATCTGTTATTGGTTTAATAAGTTTGTCAAGATTCTTAAGTTTTATATCAAGAAAATACCCACATCATTTAAATTTTATGATAATTGGATTTGTTGTAGGCACCTTACCAATAGTGTGGCCTTGGAACCAGTTTAAACAATTTTATAATAACGGAAATTCAATCCAAAATTTAAATATGGAAGATATATTAACTGTATTAATAATTCTAATAGTATTATTTTTAATGATATTAACTAATAATTATGTTAAAAAGAAAAAGGTTCGGTCTAATTGGTAGGAACATAGATTATTCATTTTCTAGACAATATTTTTCAAAAAAATTCAAAAAAGAGAATTTAACTAATTGCGAATATGTGAATTATGATATTAATCATATTAATGATTTTAAAAAAATCAAAATAAGTGATTATTGTGGATTTAATGTAACAATCCCGTTCAAGGTTGATATACTGAAATTTTTGGATATAATTGACAAAAATGCTTTAAAAATTGGCGCGGTAAATACAATTAAAATAAAAAATAATTTACTGCAGGGCTACAATACAGACTACTTGGGTTTCCTTAAAACAATTGAAGATTATAATTTTAATAAAGCAGCTGTTTTTGGAAGTGGAGGAGCATCAAAGGCTGTATGTTATGCCTTAGATTTAAAAAAAATACCGTATTTGATATATTCTAGAAAAAGTAACCCCAACTTCCTTGATTATTCAAATCAAAAAAAACATATACCAAATTGTGATTTGATAGTTAATACAACACCTCTAGGAACATTTCCAAAAACTGATCAATGTCCACCAATAAATTTTAATTTGATATCAAAGAAAAGTGTGTGTTACGATTTAATATACAACCCTAGAGAAACCAAATTTTTATTGGAATCAAAGTCTATCGGTGCAAAAACTATAAATGGTTTGAAAATGCTAGAAAATCAAGCAGAAGAAAGTTGGAGAATATGGAATGGTTAACAAAATATTATTAACTTAATAAATAATTACTTTTCTAAAATGACTCAAAAAAAAAGAAAAAGTTTTAGTGATTTAAAAAAGAATTCTGATCTCAAAATTAAACTAATAGAAGATTTAAAAAATATTATTTCAGCTGATACAACTATTGCGCAAAAAGAAAAAAAATTTAATGTAATTAGAAAAGAATGGGTAGCTATCGGTAAAGTACCTGGACATTTAGTTTTTAGTTTAAATAATTCTTACTATCACCAGATCAAAATTTACTATGATTTAGTTTATTTGGATAGTGATTATAAGGAAAGGGATCTTGAAAAAAATTTGAATGAAAAAAGAGATTTAATAGAGAAATTAAAAATAATAAGTGAATTTGGAAATAAAATAAAAAGTTATAAAGATTCCTTAAAAATTATAAGAAAATGGAATTTTTTAACCGGACCTACAAGACAAAATTACGAACAAATATTAAATGAAGAATTTGATCAATTAGTAAAAAAAATTAAAGATTCAAAAAAAGATTACTTAAATAATAAAGGTAAGTATATCAAATTTAATGTTGAAAATAAAAAAAGTTTACTTATGAAAATGGAATTAATTATTGATCAAGAATGTAGTGTTAAAACAGCTTGGATGAAAAAAATTAATTCATTTGAAATATACAAAAAGAAGTTTGTTAATATAGGACCGATAAATCATGATGAAAACAATGAATTATGGACCGAATTCAAAAAAATAAATAAAAAATTTTTACAACAAAAGAACTCATTTTTTAAAAATTTGAAAAAAGAGTATTCAGATAATATTAATAAACAAAATGAAATAATTAAAAATTTAGAGGTCATACATAGAAAAGATGAACCAACACTTCGCACAGAACTACAGGAATTAAAAAAAAGATTTAATAGTGTTGAAAATGTTCCCTATAAAAAGAACAGGCAAAATAGAAAGGTTTTCTTTAATTTATTAAATGAATGTTATGAAAAGATTGGAGATCTTGTAGCGAAGAAAAAAAATATAGAAAAAAAGAACTCGGAAAAAATTGAGGGAATTATTAATGAAATAAAAAAGAATTTTTCAAAACAAAATATCGATGATGAAATTCAAAAACTTTCAGAAATTGATGTATCAATACCTATTAGACAACTAAATGAGTTGTCAAATTTTTTAAGTAAAAAATTTAGAGATGTTGGGCATAATCAATCCGATATTGAATCAAACATTTTAAAAATAAAATCAAGTTTAATGTCTGATGAAGAAAAAAATTTAACAAAAATGAAAATAAAAAAAAGAATTGATGACATAAAAAAACAAATTGGACAGCTTGAAAACAACCTTACCTTTGTAAAATCTGAAAATGATAATATTTCAATTTTTGATAATGTTCACAATCAGATTGAAAAATTTAACGAAGATTTAATTTTACAAAAGAAAAAACTAAGTCATTTTATTTGATAGAAATATTTTTTTAGATTCTTCCCATATTATACCTAATTCGTTTTTACTGAGCTTTTCAATTTTTTGTTTTTTTTTCCTTATTATTTTTTCTAAAATCTTAAATCTTCCAATAAACTTTTCAGTAGATTTTTTCAAGCTTTCTTCAGGGTCTATTTTTAAAAATCTAGAATAATTAATAAGAGTAAATAAAACATCTCCAAATTCGTCCTTAATTTTATTTCTGTTTTTACTGTTTATTTCTATATTCAACTCCTCCATTTCCTCTGTTAGTTTTGATTTTACTGAACTAATTGAGTCCCAATCAAAACCCATGCTTGAGGCTTTATCTTGGGCTCTTTGAGCTTTAAGAATTGTTGGTAATTTTTTAGGTAAACCAGAAAGTATACTTTTTTTTGTTTTATTTGATTTTAATTTTTCCCAGTTTAGTTTAACTTCTCTTTCGTTATTAACAACTAAATTTCCATAAATGTGCGGGTGTCTGTAGATTAATTTATCACATAAACTATTTACAACATCTTTGAAATTAAATTCTTTTTTTTCAGATGCTATTTTTGAATAAAAAACAATATGTAATAATAAGTCACCAAGTTCCTCTTTTAAATTTTTGAAGTTTTTATTTTCAATTGCATCAGATAATTCATAAGCCTCTTCAATAGTCAAATTTTTAAGTGTATCTATTGTTTGTTTTTTATCCCAAGGACATTTAGACCTTAAATCATCCATGATATTTAATAATTTTTCTAATTCTTTCATTTTAAAAAACTCATTTTATAGTTGCTTTCAATTTTACCTTTTTTTATTCTACACAGTTTTTTTTGAAATATTTTTCTTTTAAAACTGGATATTTTATCAGTAAATAAAACTCCATTTATATGATCATTTTCATGTAAGATAACTCGAGCCAATAAACTATCAAAAATCATGGAATTATGTTTAAAGTTTTCGTCAAGAAATTTAACTTTGATCACACTCGGTCTTTTAATTTCAGCTCTAATATCAGGTATACTTAAGCAGCCTTCATTAAAGAAACAATACTCATCATTCACCTGGCTTAGCTCAGGGTTTATAAAAACTTTTTTTGAATTTTGTTTTTCAAAATCTGAAAATTCACGATCTTTTGAAAATAACGGTTTAGCATCTATTACAAATATTTTCTTGTTTACGCCAACCTGCGGAGCTGCCAGTCCAACACCTTCTGCATTATACATTGTTTCCCACATATTTGAAATTAGATTTTGTAAATCGTCAGAATTTTGTTCTACCAATTGACATTGTTTTCTTAGGAGGGGGTGTCCATATGCTAAAATTGGCAATATCATAATAATTTTTTTAGAAAAGATTGCAGAATTATAGTAGCGCTAATTTTATCAATTAAATTTTTATTTTCTCTTTTTGATTTTTTTAAATCAGATTTTGCAATAATAAGTTTTGCTAAACTTGATGTAAATCTCTCATCAACCCTAAAAATTTTAAGAAATGGGTATTCCATTTTGATTTTTTTTATAAATAATTTTATTTCATTCTCTATTTTGAAGAGTCTATTAGTCTTATTTTTTGGTAAACCAATAACAAACTTTTCGATATTCTCCTCATTAATAATGTTTTTTATATAGGAGTAAATTTCTTTATTATCAATGGTTGTAAGAGGAAATGCAATCAATTGATCATCATCACTAATAGCAAAACCACACCTTTTACTGCCGTAATCTATTGCTAAAATCTTACTCACACAACAAAATTAAATATTTAAGTTTAAGTAATTGATTTTGTATAAATTATATTTGCAAAAAAAAAGATGAAAAAACTCATAGAAATCATATGGAAAAATAGGGAACTACTAAAAGAAAGTAAATATTCAGAAGCAATAAAATCTACAGTTGCTAAATTAGATAATGGTGAGATAAGAGTTGCAGAAAAAGTAAATGAAAAATGGGTTGTACATGAATGGATTAAAAAAGCTGTAATATTATATTTTCCACTTATGGAAATGAAAACTATTGAGCTAGGACCATTTGAATTTCATGATAAGATTAAGCTCAAAACTAATTATAAAGAGAAAGGTGTTCGTGTTGTTCCACATGCAATCGCAAGATACGGTTCTTTTGTTAGCAAAGGTGTAGTCTTAATGCCAAGCTATGTAAATATTGGTTCTTATATTGGCTCAGGCACTATGATTGATACGTGGGCAACTGTTGGGAGCTGCGCTCAAATTGGTAAAAATGTGCACTTAAGTGGTGGTGTTGGAATTGGCGGTGTTTTGGAACCTGTCCAAGCATCACCTGTTATCATTGAGGATGATGCATTTATTGGCTCGAGGTGTATAATTGTAGAAGGTGTCAGAATTGAAAGGCAAGCAGTTCTAGGTGCTAATGTCGTTTTAACGGCATCAACTAAAATTATTGACGTAACAAATGATAAACCAATATTTTATAAAGGTTATGTCCCTGAAAACTCAGTTGTTATTCCAGGGTCGGTAACTAAAGATTTTAATGCAGGTCCATATGGTGTGCCATGTGCTCTTATTATTGGAAAAAGAAAAGATAGTACTAATAAAAAAACTTCATTAAATGATGCGTTAAGAGATTATAATGTTTCTGCTTAATACATTGAAATGGTCACAAATAAATGTTTGAAAATAT
>PBCD01000024.1 GCA_002717855.1 Rickettsiales bacterium | reverse complement strand
TTTTTATTAAAAAACAAAAATGTATTGTTGCTATTTCTGAAGGAATAAAATTTTCAAATGGCCAATTGGTCGGAGAAAAAATTTCTAAATTAAACGAAAAAGATGCTCATGGGAATGTTCAACTTTCAGGAAGCAGTATGTTAGGAGACTATTTATCTAATCAAATAAAAATTAAATTAGGGATAAAAAGAGTAAGGGCAGATACGCTGGGATATGCCCAAAGAAGTTTTTTAGGTTGTGTTTCTGATGTTGACCAAAGAGAGGCAAAAAAATTAGGAAAAGAAAGTGTAAAATTTTCAAAAAAATACGATTCATCATTTTCAATGTGTATTGAGGAAAGAGGTAAAAATTTAAATACGTATCAAGTTAAAATAGGAAAAAATAAACTTATAGATATCGGTGGTAAAACTAAGTACATGCCAGATTATTTTATTAATAAAAAAAAAAATTATATATCAAATACTTTTATTAAATATGCACTACCGCTTATTGGTAGAAAAATTCCTGACTTTGGCAGTTTAATATAAGGTGTAAGATCTATATATTTTCAATTCTTAGTATTTTCGTTTGCTTTTTTACAAAATCTATTTTGTCTATTTTAGAGATAGCCTTTTTCATACTAATTTCTTGGCACATATGGGTGGTCACCACTATTGATGCTAAATCCTTTTCTTTAGAGTCTTTCTGAAGCATAGATTTCATTGAAATATTATTTTTTTTAAATTCTTTTGAAATGCTCGCAATTACTCCAGACCTATCCTCAGTTGTAAATCTTAAATAGTATGAACCAACTCTATTATTAATAGAAAAACTACTAAATTTTTTTATACGTTTTAATTTTATGTCAAAAAAACTTTCTTTTACCAGAGAAAGACCAATTATATCACTCATAACTGATGAGGCAGTAGGATAAGAACCAGCACCCTGACCTTGAAAGAAAAGATTATCATTGTAATCTGATGCAATACATATTGCATTGTAGACGTTGTCAACATTAGCTAGAATTGATTGTGTATTCAGTAAACAAGGATAAACGAATTGAGAAATTTTTTTTCCAATTTTTTCAGTAATACCGAGAAGTTTAATTTTATAACCTAACATCTTGGCATAATTTATATCCTCCAATTCAACATTTTCTATCCCTTCAGTATAAATTGATTTTAGATTTAAAAAATTTCCAAATGCAATCAATGATAATATAGAAATCTTGTGTGCTGTATCTGTTCCATCAATATCAAAAGAAGGATCTGCTTCAGCATATCCAAGATTTTGGGCTTCTTTTAAGATTTTTTGAAAATCTGATTTAGTTTCATACATTTTCGTTAAAATATAATTAGATGTGCCATTTAAAATACCGTAAATTTTTTTTATCTTATTAGAAATCAAAAATTCATTTGCTATTTTAATAATTGGAATTCCTCCGGCAACAGATGCTTCAAAAGCTAGTCTACATTTGTTAGAGTTTGCAAGTTTTAACATTTTTACTCCATGCTTTGAAATTAAAGCTTTATTAGCAGTTACAACATTTTTACCTTTACGAAGTGCATCAAATATAATTTCTTTCGCAACACCCTCATCTCCTCCAATTAATTCAACTAATACATCATAATCATCAAAATTTAAGAATTCCGCAGCATTTTTTAAAATAAGGGTTTCATGACCTATATTTTTATTTTTTTGTCTTTTACGTCTTGCAATTGCAGTTACTTTAATATTCTTTTCAATTCTGGTTTGAATAAAATTTTTATTTTTATCAATTAATTCTAGTAGTCCTGATCCAACAGTGCCGACACCAGCAATAGCGATTTTCAAAGTATCCATAAATACTAATAAATTATAAATATTTCAGTTCTTTGATTTCCAAAAGTACCAGCTGGCATTGATTCATGAAATAAAGGTTTAGAATCTGAGACAGCTTCAGTGATAAGTTTTGATGATGGAAATTTATTCTCAACAAAAACTTTTGCTACAGCTTGAGATCTTCTATCCGAAATATCAAAATTTGCCAATTTATGCTCTAATTGCGACATATCCTTAGTTCTAGTACTTGCATGCCCTACAATTTTTACTTGTGCATTCTTATCTAAGGCTATTTTAATTACTTTTCTGATTTTTTTAATATCTTTAAGAGAAATAAAGTTTGACCCAGAAGTGAAATTTATCGTTGCGATTTTAAATTGAACTTTATTTTTCAAAATTAAATTTGATTCTAATTTCATACTTTCATCAGCAAAAATTTGTTGATCAAGTTCCTGCCTAAAATTTTCCAAACCAGAAGATTTATCTTTTTTTGTTTCCTCTTCTTCTTTACTCACTAATTCTTTTTTTTTACTTCTAAGTTCTCTTTCATTAATAACCACTGGTTTTTCTTCAATATTATTTATCGAATTTACGTTAAGATTTTCCGGCGGAACGGCTTTCAAAACTTGATCAGAATTTTTTAAAAATTCATTTTCTTCAATATATTGATCTGCATCAACAGTATTAACTTTCTCACTTTCTTTTCTAATATCCTCTGTCGTCAATTCAGAGTCATTAGGGGCACCTTTTATTTCATTATCTTTAGTTTCATTTTCAAAAACAGAACCAACATAATTAATTGCATCTGAACCTGTTTCTATCACTTTTTCAGGAATTTCTGATAATGTTTCACATGATTGCAAAACCAAAAAGAAGATTGCATTTATGAACAAAAGTTGAATTTTTCTTAAACCTAATATCATATTTATATTATATCATAATTTTAGTCTTAAAAGTAAATTTCTAAAACTATTTTTTTAAAAATTCTTCTCTTAACTTTGAATAAACTTCAGGTGTATTCATTATTAATTTTTTTTCCTTTTCAGTAATTTTCCTTATACATTTGGCTGGATTTCCTGCCCACAACTCATTGCTTTTTACTACAGTCCTTGGGGTGATGAGTGCTCCAGCAGCGACTAACGACATTTCGTTAATTATAGCTCCATCTAAAATTGTAGAACCCATACCAACAAGTACATAATCTTTTATATGACATGCATGTATAGTGGCGTTATGACCTACAGTTACATTGTTACCAACTATAGTACAAGAACCTTTTTCACCTGTAGCAGAAAAACCTGTAGAAGAAACATGAACGACTGTTCCATCTTGTATATTTGTTTTTTCTCCAATTCGAATATAATTTACGTCGCCTCTTAAAACGCAATTAAACCAAACACTACTTTTGTTTCCAATAAAAACATCCCCAATAAGTTTAGAACCATATGCTAAAAAAACTGATTGACCTATTGATGGAAGGATACCATTGTAGGGGATCATTTGATTAACACTATACATTATTTAGGAGCCAACTGATAAATGTTTAAACCCTCTGTATCTTTAAAATCGAACATTAAATTCATATTTTGTAAGGCTTGACCAGCCGCCCCTTTAATCAAATTGTCTATACAACTAATTATAATTATTTTTTTTTTATCATAATCTTGGTGTATTGAAAAATTGAGGTTATTGGTTCCATTTACAGACTTTAGTGAAGGAATATCTTTTGAAAAAAAATTAATAAATTTTTCATTTTTAAAAAACTTTTTATAAAATTGTTTAAGTTTCTTGAAAACAACTGAATCGCCATCAAAATAAATTGTTGAAAGTATGCCTCTTGATAATGGAAGAAGATGTGGCACAAATGAGATATTTATTTTTTTTTTATATAAAAAAATTTCTTGCTGAATCTCACCTAGATGCCTATGTTTTTCGACATTGTATGATTTAAAATTTTCATTAACTTCAAAAAAAAGTTTTTCAATTGTAACTCCTCTTCCCGCACCACTAACCCCTGATTTTGAATCAATTATAATATTTTTAGGAAAAAAAACTTTTTCTTTAAATAGTGGCAAAATTGGAATTAAAACTGAAGTTGGATAACAACCAGGATTTGCAACATATTTAGCCTTTTTTATTTTATGTCTATTTAATTCTGTTAATCCATAAACAAATTTTTTCAGTACCTTGGGATGGGGGTGATAATGATCATACCATTTTTTATAGGCAGACGAGCTATAAAATCTATAATCTGATGACAGATCAATTATTTTTAAATCCTCTAAATGCTTAAGCAAATCAAAAGATTTCTTGTGGGGAAGACAAAGAAAAACTAAGTCTATATTTTTTTTTTTAAATACTTTTGGAGATAAAATTTTTATATCATTTTCTTGTGGAATTGAGATAAATTCCGATAAGAATTTTCCCTCTGATCTGTTACCAAACACACCACTGATGTTTACATAAGGGTGGTTTATGAGCAGGGATAAAAGTTGGGTGCCCGTATATCCAGAAGGTCCAAATATTGCAACATTCTTTTTCATATAAAAGATAAGCTATCGTTTCGAAAACTGTGGCCTCTTACGAGCCTTGTGCCTACCGTATTTTTTTCTTTCTACTTTTCTTGCATCCCTTGTAAGAAAACCCAATTTTTTTAATTTAATTTTTAAAGATGGTTCATATAACGTTAAAGCTCTGCTAATTCCATGTCTTAGTGCTCCAGCCTGTCCCGATAAGCCACCACCTTTTACTGTTGAAAAAATCTCTACTTCTGATAATTTGTCTGTCTTTTGAAGAGGTTCTTGTAACAACATTAATAAGACGGATCTTGAAAAATACTTTTCACAGTTTTTTCCATTGACAACAACCTTGCCTGTACCCTTTTTGATCCACACTCTTGAGACTGATTGCTTTCTTCTTCCAGTAGCGTAAGCTCTACCTAATTTATCTAACTTGGGTGTTAAATCTTTTTCAAAATTTATAGGTGTAGACAAATTATCGGTTTTATTTTTCATAGGCTTTACTTATTCTTTTTATTCATACTTCCAAAATCAATAATCTCTGGCTTTTGAGCCTGCAAATTATGATTATCCTCAGGATAAATTCTTAAGTTTTTCATTTGGTTCCTAGAAAGTTTATTGTTGGACAACATTCTTTTAACGGCAAGCTTAATCACTTCCTCAGGGTTTTTTCCACTTATAATTTTTTGTGGGTTTGTTGTTCTTATACCTCCGGGATAACCAGTATGTTTGTAATAAATTTTTTCTTTAATTTTTTTTCCCTTAAGTTTAATTTTTTTTGCATTTATAACTATTACATTATCACCACAATCTAAGTGAGGAGTATAAGTTGGTTTGTGTTTCCCCTTAAGTAATCTTGCCACAAATGAGGCTAAACGACCAAGAACTATCCCATTAGCATCAATCAATAACCATGACTTATTTATTTCTTTTTCTTTTAGAGAAAATGTTTTTAAGCTATCCATAGATTCTGAAAATAACTTAATTTAAGGATGTGTCAACCATTGATAGAATTTATTTTAAAATTCATCATTGTTTGAGAAAAGGGAATTGAACCAGTATTCTCGTCCCCCAGACTAACATTCTTCCAAGTTGAGCTATACTTAGAAAATCAAATAAATTTTTTTATTTTTTTTTGTAATTTTTTTAATTCTATCAATAAATTATCTTCTTCTTTGACATTAGTTGTTGATAAAACTTTTTGAGCTCCTTTAATAGAATAATGCTCTTCGTAAAGAAGTTTTTTAATTTTTTTGAGAAAAGCCAAATCTTTTGTAGAATAATACCTTCTACCTTTATTTTTTTGTATGGGATTAAGTAAAAGAAATTTTTTTTCCCAAAACCTTATCACGTATGATGGAACCTCCAAAACCTTTGAAACTTCTCCAATGGTCCTCAATGCATTTTGTTCTTTCATTATTTATTAATTTTATTGATTAAGAATGAAGATGGTTTAAATTTTATAACTTTTCTTGCAGAAATCGTAAACTCTTCTTTAGTTTTTGGGTTTCTTCCAACTCTACTATTTTTACTTTTTATCGCAAAACTTCCAAAATTGGCTATTTTTATATTTTTGCCTTCTTTCAACGAATGAAGAATTTTAGAGAAAAAAGCATCTAAAAAAATAGAACACTCACTTCTTGAAAGGCCAATAGAAGTATGTAATTTTTCAATAATCTTTATCTTGGTTAAAACGTCCATCAATAATAAATATATCTCTTAAATTTTTAAAATACAACTTCCCCAAGTTAAACCTCCACCTATGGCACATAGTGCAATTAAACTATTTTTTTTAATTTTTCCTTTCAATACACATGATGACAATGCAAGTGGAATTGAAGCAGCAGAAGTATTTGCATGCAAATTAACAGTTTTTATCACCTTATTTTTACAAATTCCCAGTTTTTTTGCACTTCCATTTATAATTCTAAGATTTGCTTGATGAGGTATGTACCAATCAATTTGACTTATATTTTTTTTCGACTTCTTTAAACTTAATAGAGTTGACTCTGATAGTTTGGTTACCGCTTGTTTAAAAATATCTTTCCCTTTCATTCTTATCTTACCAACTTTTTGATCAAGTGATGGCCCGCCGTCAGCATACAAACTGTCATGCCAAGAACCATCAGAGAATAAATTTGTTGATAAAATTCCACATTCAGAAGAACTATGGTCAGCTGATATTACTACTGCACCAGCTCCATCTCCAAACAAAACACATGTTCTTCTGTCTTTCCAATCCACAATTTTTGAAAGCGTTTCCGCTCCAACAACTAAAATATTATTTGCTTTTTTTGATTTGATCAGAGCATCAGCTAATTCTAAGGAATAAATAAATCCTGAACAAACTGCTTGAATATCAAAAGCGGGTTTGTTGCCCATATTCAAACATGATTGAATTTTGCAGGCAGTTGAAGGAAAAGTTTGGTCTGGAGTAGTTGTCGCTACTATTACACAATCAATATCTGAGGATTGTAATTTTGAATTATCAAGAGCATTTTTACAGGCTTTTGTAGCAAGATCTGAAGTAAGTTCATTTTTTTCAGCTATATGTCTTTGACTTATACCAGTACGAGATAATATCCATTCATCATTTGTATCAACAATCTTTGACATATCAGCATTAGTTAAGATTTTTTTTGGAAGATAGTGACCAAAACCTATAATTCTTGAATTTATCATGATTGGTATCTAAATAGTGGATAAAAAATCTAATTTTTTTTTAATTTCTGAATTATAATTATTTTCAATTAAACTTATAGCGGCGGATATTGCATTTGAAAAGCCAAAAGAATCTGCTCTTCCATGACTTTTTACAACTATTCCATTTAAGCCAAGTAAAACTGCACCATTATATTTTCTTGGATCTATTCTAGCTTTAAATCTATTCAACGCAGGTTTAGAAAGAATATAACCTAACTTTGCGAGTAAAGAACTTTTAAAATATACCTGTAAAAAACTTACTATCAATTCAGCTACTCCCTCAGCTGTTTTTAATGCAATGTTTCCAGAAAATCCATCAGTTACTACAACATCAACGATTCCTTTGTTTATGTCATTACCCTCAATAAAACCGTGGAAATTAATATATGATGATAGTTTTTCAAGTTCTTCAAAAGTTTGTTTTACAACTGCATTCCCTTTAATTTCTTCAGAACCAACATTTAAAATTCCAATGCTAGGTGTTTTTATACCTAATAATGATTTAGAAAACACCTCACCCATTAACGCAAATTGAACTAAATTGTCATCTGTACAGTCTAGATTGGCTCCTAGATCTAAAATAACTATTTCACCCTTTAAAGTGGGCATAATTCCAGCTATTGCTGGTCTACTGATTCCACCAATTGTTTTCAAGACAAATTTTGAAATAGCCATTAAAGCTCCAGTATTTCCCGCAGAAACTAGACCATGACTTTTTTTTTCTTCTACATCATTCACTGCAAGCCTGAGACTTGATCTTTTTAACTTTCTCAAAGCGTTAACTGGTTCATCATCTGATTTAATGTATTCTGAAGTATGGATTATTTCAAAATTTTTCAGTGAATTATCTTTGGCAATCTCGTTTAATGCTCTTGTCTTGTCACCAAATAATCGAAAATTTACATTAGGATGAAGTTTAGATGCCTCACTTACCGCTTTTATGACAGTATTAGGACCAAAGTCCCCACCCATAATATCCACCGCTAAGTTTATTTGACTCAAATCATTGTCCTTTTTTTTAGATTACTCTTCTTCTTCGATTTCTTCATCTTGTTTGATGATTTCTTTTTTTGAATTTCCATGTCCGTAAAATCCACATGAAGGGCAAACATGATGACTAATTTTCAGTTCACCACAGTTGTTGCACTCTGAAAAGTTTAACGGTCCTATTGAATCATGTGATCTTCTTTTGTTTCTTCTGGAAGGTGTTGTCTTTCTTTTAGGTACTGCCATGATATAATTTTTTTGTTTAAAAGTTTCTTATACAAAATCTTAAAATAATAACAATATAAATTTTAAATTTATTTTTTTTTCTAATTTCTTAAATACATTTAAATTGGAAATCTCCATTGAGCACCTGATTTTTTTTTAAAGTTCCAAAATATTTTATATTTGTTAAAACATACTTTTTTAAAAACCCATCTAAGATTTTTTCGTCACTTAAATCTTTAATATTTTTCTTTACAGAACTTTTAATTTTTAAAAATCTTCCTTTGGTTAGGTACTCTTCAAATCCTATAGTATATGTATTTAACCTTCCAAAAAAATTTTCAGCTAATATTTTAATTTTTTTTCCTACTGATAGATCAGATACTCCGAGTTCTCTCAAAGAATTATCTAAATCCTGAAAAAAAATATCCATCAACTCTTGAGACAAGTCAACTACATTGTTTTTTTTTAAAGACCATAATATTAATATAAGATTTAGTGAAAGAATTTCTAACCTACCATCGAAGTTATTTGAGATTTTAAGTTTACTGAAAAAATAAGGTTTTCTTGATTGTTCAGCAATAATAGTATAAATAATTAAAGAGTTTTGTTTTTTTTTTAACATTTTATTTATGAAATTTAAACATCTTAAATTAACACTTTTTTGTTTAATCCTCTCACTCAATATATCTTGTGTAAATACTAAGGTTGTCAATGGACAATTACCTGATGCTAATATTTTGACTGCTCTACAAATTGGAAAAGATAAAAAAGGTTTAGTTAAAAAAATGTTAGGTTCTCCATCATTCAATGGCAATTTAGGGGATAATTCGCTTTATTATGTTTTTACAGTAAAAAAAAAAATTGCATTTTTAGAACCTAAAATTTTAGACCATAAAGTTCTTCAATTAAAATTTTCTAAAGACGATACACTTAAAAATATAAATCTTTATCAGAAAAGTGACTTGGAGGAAGTGGAAATGTCGAAAAACTTCACTTTGACTTCGGGAAAAAAAATAACCCTTTTAGAACAATTAATTTCAAATGTTATAGCTGTGCCTGGAATGGGCAGAGGAGGTCCGATAATAGGTAGTGGTAGAGCTTCAGATTAGTTTTAAGATAAAAGGGCTAACATTAATATTGAGACGATATTAATAATCTTAATCATTGGATTAATTGCAGGACCTGATGTATCTTTGTAGGGATCACCAACAGTGTCTCCAGTGATTGAAGATTTGTGTGCATCAGAATTTTTTCCTCCATGATTACCATCTTCGATATACTTTTTGGCGTTATCCCATGCACCACCACCGGATGTCATTGAAATCGCAACAAATATTCCAGTGACAATAGTACCTAACAATGCTGCACCCAAAGTAACAAATGCTGCCTCTTGACCGCCAATTAAGAGTATTGAAAAATAAATCACAAAAGGAGCTAAAACAGGTAGCATTGAAGGCGTAATCATTTCTTTAATTGCAGCCTTAGTTAATATATCAACTGCCTTACCGTATTCTGGTTTACTTCTACCAGTCATTATTCCTTTATTTTCACGGAACTGTCTTCTAACTTCATTTACTATTTTTTGAGCTGTTTTTCCAACAGCTGTCATACCCATTGAGCCAAATAAATAAGGCAACATACCACCAATAAAAAGTCCAATGACAACATATGGGTCTTCCAGGGAAAAGTTTACATCTAAAGATGGAAAATAATATTTTAGATCTTGAGTGTAAGCTCCAAAAAGAACAAGTGATGCTAAACCAGCAGATCCTATTGCATAACCTTTCGTTACTGCTTTAGTTGTGTTTCCAACTGCATCCAAAGCATCTGTGGTTTTTCTTACATTTTCGGGTAAATTTGACATTTCAGCAATTCCCCCGGCATTATCAGTAACTGGTCCATAAGCGTCTAAGGCCACAATCATACCAGCAAGTGCCAACATGGTGGTAGCGGCAATTGCTATACCATATAAACCAGCAAAAATATAAGAAAAAACAATACCAAAAATTATAACAAGCGTAGGCAAAGCAGTTGACTGCATTGAAATAGCTAGACCTTGAATTATATTGGTTGCATGACCTGATTCTGAAGCTTTAGCTACAGATTTAACTGGGAAATATTCTGTGCTGGTATAAAATTCTGTAATCCATACTAATAGACCCGTAACAATGAGGCCAATCACTGAGCATGTAAACAAATCTAAACCATTGAACGAATGAAAAAATAAAGTATTATCATTCATAACATAATCCAAACCGATGTGGTAATAAGTAACTGCGAAAATTAAAATTACTGACACGACACCAGTCACAATAAGACCCTTATACAAAGCTCCCATGATATTTTCTGATTCACCTAATTTCACATAAAATGTACCTATTATAGACGAGATTATACAAACAGCAGCTATTAATAGAGGAAGCAACATCAAGAGTTGCTGATCAATATCAGAAAACATTATCATACCTAAGGCCATACAACCCACAATCGTTACTGCATACGTTTCAAATAAATCCGCAGCCATACCTGCACAATCTCCTACGTTATCACCAACATTATCAGCTATTACTGCAGGATTTCTTGGATCATCTTCGGGAATGCCAGCCTCTATCTTACCGACTAAATCAGCACCCACATCTGCGCCTTTAGTAAAAATACCCCCACCTAGTCTTGCAAAAATAGAAATTAAAGATGCTCCAAAACTTAATGCAACCATTGGTTCAATAATATTCCTTCCACCAGTTGGCCCAAAATGCAAATAAAGATAAATGTAGTAGCCAATCAAACCCAATAGGCCAAGACCCACAACTAAGAAACCAGTAACAGCACCCGATTTAAAAGAAATATCTAAAGCTGGTTGAATACCATTTTTTGAGGCCTCAGCAGTTCTGACATTTGCTCTAACTGATACAAACATTCCAATGTATCCAGCCAAACCTGACAGAACGGCTCCAATTATAAACCCTACTGATACATAGCTGTTTATCCCATAAAATAAGGCTACAGCTATGATAAGACCTACTACAGCAATTGTTCCATATTGTCTATTGAGGTAAGCTTGAGCACCCTCTTGAATTGCTCTAGCAATATCTTTCATTTTATCGGATCCTTCAGGAGCAGACAATATTGTCTTGCATGCAACTGCTCCGTAGAGTAATGATATTATTGAACAAATGAGTATTAGATAAAATTCTATGGACATTAAACCTCAAATTTAAAATTACAAGAGTTCTTATATAACAAATAATCGTTTATATCAAACTTTCTTTAAAAATGACTAAAGCCCTTTAAATTTAGTTTAATTTTTGTTAAATCTTCCCCATAAATATTAATTTGTCTATCGCTTCTTATGTTACCAACTTTAAAAATGTTGTGATTTGTTTTTTGTTTATCAAACAACCTTTTCTTTTTAGAAGACATAGAAAAAACCAATTCGTAATCTTCACCCCAACTCAATACCAATTCCCAAAATTTTTTTTTGTTTTTAAATAATTTGTAAATTGACTGTAAAGTTTTTGAAATTGGAATCTCTGATAAATAGATATCTGCCCCCAAATTTGAAAAATTTAGAATTTTTTTTAAATCAGTAATTAATCCATCTGAAATATCTGTACATGAATCTGCATACCCAACTAGTGATTGACTTAATTTTAATTTTGGTTCGGGCAAAAAAAAATTTTCCTTTAGTTTTTTAAACGAATTAATACCAATTTTTTTTTTAATAAAACTATATCTTGTATCATTTTCAAGAAGGTACCCAAACACAGAATCTCCAATATTACCTGATACATAAATATCAGATTTATTTTTTGCGGTAGTCATCAAATGAATCCTTTTGAAAGCTTTTCCAAATATTGTAATAGACATAAATATTTTTTCAGATTTTGATAAATCACCACCAAAAAGTTTTAATCCATAATTATTTTGTTCCTTCATTAGCCCAGCAGAAAATTTAGCAATCCAATGCGAAGAGTTTTTATCAGGAATCGCTAAATTTAGAGTAAAACCATAAGGTCTAGCACCCATTGCCGCTAAATCTGAAACATTCACTCTAATCAGCTTTCTTGCTAATAATTCAGGTGAATCATTCTTTACAAAATGAACATTTTCTATCATCATATCAGTAGAAATTACTATTTTTTTTTTTCCAAAATCAACTTGTGCTGCATCATTTTTTAAATTCATAGATTGTTTGTTTGATGAAAGCTTAGAAAAATATTTATGAATTAGTAATTGTTCTTTGTTCATCTCACTTTAAGTATAATTGATCATAAATATTTTGTATTAGGGCATTAACAAAAGAACTTTCGTTTTTTGAAAAAAAAGATTCTGTTAGTATAATATATTCACTGGCTATAATTTTGATAGATAATTTTGGGAACCCTAACATTTCTGCAACAGCAATTTTAACAATTGCTTGCACTACTTTTGGTAACCTTATTATTGTCCAGTCATCTTTAAGATTTGATTGTATTAATTTGTCGATCTTTGTCTTTTCTTTTTGATAGGTTTTTATGAGTGAATTAAAATATTTTTTATCTACTTGCAAGTTTGTGTTTGCATAAGAATTTTCAAAATCAAAAATAATATTTTTCACATGAAAACTGTTAAACTCAATTAAAATTTCTTCTAAATTATGTCCTGTTTCAATATATTGATATATTGCTTGAATTGATAAATATCTTGCTAAGGAAATGTGAGCTTTTTCTCCCATTTCATTTGAGTTGTTTGATCATTTTAAAACAAACGTGTGCAGCGTTGCCGCCTACATTTTTTTTCTTGGTATCGGCTCTTTCTTTAGCTTGCGAAATATTTTCTACTGTCAACAATCCGAAACCGAGCGCGAGCTTGTTCTTATGTACTATTTTATAAATTTCAAAAGCTGTAATTTTTTGTACTAACTCAAAGTGGGTTGTTTCACCTCTAATCACGCAACCCAAAATTATGAACCCATCATATTTTTCTTTGTAGCGTTCTAAAACAACAGGTATTTCTAATGCTCCGGGAACTGTTATTTTTGTGTATTCAGATTTCATTTTTTTAACTACATTTTTTGCACCCGAAAATAGTTTTTTGGTAATGCTTTCATAGTAATTAGATTCAATTATAAGAATTTTTAAATTTTTCACTTTAATCAAGTTTTTTGTTACGTTTTATGTGAATTCCAAAACCATCAATACCTATAATACTTCTATTTTTGTTAGTTAACAAAATAATATTTTTTACACCAATTTTTATTAAAATTTGAGCACCAATTCCATACTCCTTTAAAATCGTTTTATTATTAGAATTTTTAATACTGTTTATCATAATATCCTTTTTAGGATTTCTCAAAATAACTATAACTCCTTTTCCTCTTTTATTAATCAATTCCATTGATTTATCTAATTCATTATTATTTTTTAATCCTAAAAAATCATCAAAAATATTGAATGTATGCATTCTAACGAAAACATCGTCTTTTTTGTAAATTTTACCTTTAATTAATGCCAAATGTTGTGTTCCATCAATTTTGTTTGAAAAAACTTGTAATTCAAACATCCCAAAGGTTTTTATATTTATCGTCTTTCTTTGAATACATTCAACAAAATTCTCTTTACGTATTCTATATTCAATCAAATCTTTTATTGAAGATATTTTCAACTTATACTTTATACAAAATTTCTTTAAATCTTTTAGCCTCGCCATAGAACCATCGTCATTCATAATTTCACAGATAACTCCACTAGGTTTTTTTCCAGACAGTCTTGCTAAATCAACTGCGGCTTCTGTATGACCGGCTCGCACTAACACACCACCATCTTTTGAGACTAAAGGAAATATATGTCCGGGTGAAACCAAATCCTTAGATGAAGATTTATCAGATACGGCTACTTCTATAGTTTTGGATCTATCCATTGCACTAATTCCTGTTGTAACGCCTTTTTTTGCCTCAATTGAAACTGTAAATGCTGTTTTATGTCTACTTAAATTACTCTCAGACATAAGTTTTAAATCTAGTTTTTCTGCTCTTTCTTTACTTAAAGCTAAACAAATTAGACCTCTAGCATATTTTGCCATAAAATTTATTTTTTCTGCTGTTACTTTCTCAGCATTAAAAATTAGATCACCTTCATTTTCTCTATTTTCATCATCGACAATAACAACCATCCTTCCTTTAGAAAGATCTTTTAAAATTTCTTCAATGGGTGAAAAAAAAAAAGACATCAGGACCTTTCCTCCACCGCCCTAAAAGTGTATCTGGCAATCATATCGATTTCAGTATTAAGAAAATCTCCAACTTTAACATTTTTAAGTGATGTATTATCCCAGGTATAAGGAATAATACTAATTTTAATAGTATTTTTTCTGACCTCATTCACAGTCAGGGAAATTCCATCGAGAGTGATTGAACATTTAGAAGTCATGTATTTCATTAAATTCTTATTAACCTTAATAGTTAAAACGAAAGCACTTTCTAGTTTCTCTAATTTTTTTAAAGTTGAAACTCCATCAACATGACCAAAAACTAGATGACCTCCAATTTCATCCCCTACTTTAAGTGATTTTTCTAAATTTATTGATGAACCTATTTTTAAACTTTTTAAACTTGTTTTTTTTATTGTCTCTTTCGAAACATTTACCCAAAAGTTTTTTTTAAAAATTTTTTTTACTGTTAAACAGATTCCTGAACATGCTATTGATTCACCTAAAATAAGTTTTTCATTAAAGTTTGAATTAATTTTGATAATATAATCTTTTTGTAAATCAATTTCCTTAATTATACCAATATTTTTTATTATTCCTGTAAACATTAATATTTCTCAATATTTTTTTTAAAAAAAAATCAATGATGATTGTGATTGATATATTTCTAAAATATTATTTTTCAATTTCATAAGTTTTTTAAGTTTAAATTCTTCTTCGTTATAACTTCCTTTAAACTTTATTAGACTTAATTCTGAATCTCCTACAAAAAAATTATTTCTAAAAATCATTAATTCGTCAACAAACTTTGACTTGAGGAAAAATCCTGCAGTCTGAGCACCTCCTTCAACTAGTAAATTATTAATTCCATAAGAAGAAAGTTCTCTTAGAACATTTTTTAAATTAAATTTTTCAGTTTTAATATTTATAATTTCAATATTTTTTTTTTTAAGATGTTTTGGAATTTGTTCATTTTTTAAAGAAGAAATTAAAATAGTTTTAACAGATTTATCAGTTATAATTTGCAAATTTTCTGACAAATCTAATTTCCTGTTTATTACAATCCTTATTGGGGATGTGTTTTCAAGTCCCTTTATTCTGCATGTTAACCTTGGATTATCAATTCTAACTGTATTACTTCCAACTAATATAGCATCGTGGTAAGATCTTAAATGGTGAACTATTTTTCTGGAAGAAGAATTAGATATCCACTTCTTTTTTGAAGCTGTGATTTTACCATCAAGGGTAGAGGCCATTTTAAGAGTTATTTTAGGTCTATTTTTGATTTTATTCAAAAAATAACCCTCATAAAATTTAAATAAATCTTTTTTTAAAATTCCAGATCTTATTGTTTTACCATCAACACTTAATTGCTTTATTTTACTACCCTTCATTCTTTTATCAGGGTCTTTTAATGCAAAAATTATTTGACTAATTGGAGTTTTCTTAATTTTATCTAAACAACTTACATCTCTACCAAAATGAGAACATGGTTCTAATGTAGAGTAACATAAATATTTTTTTTTTTTTTTAAAGTTTATCTTTTCGAGGGCCTTAGCCTCTGCGTGTGGCCTTCCCCCTCTTTGAGTGAAACCAAAACCAACTATTTTATCATTTTTAAAATCATGGTTGCACTCCACAACAACACATCCAACTGAAGGGTTTGGAAAGCTTGCTGCAATTCCTTTTTTAGCTAGATTGAATGCAATACTCATATATTTATTATCAAAATGCACAGATTTTTTAGTCTTTAAGATTAAGATTCTTATCAATAAATTTTCTAAAATCGTCCGTTTCTTGAAAGTCTTTATATACCGATGCAAATCTCAAATAAGCAACTCTATCTAGTGTTTTTAGTGCATCCATTACCAGTTCACCTACAACTTTGGATGGAATTTCGGGTTCACCAGAACTTTCCAATCTCCTCTGAATTCCGTTGGTTATAATCTCTATTTGATCTGGTTTAACCGGTCTTTTCCTACAAGAGATATCTATAGATCTTACTAATTTTTCTCTATCAAAAATTGTTCTGTTACCATTTTTCTTCAAAATAATTAGCTCTCTTAACTGAACTCTTTCAAATGTTGTAAATCTAGAGCCGCATGCAGGACACTGTCTTCTTCTTCGTATAGAAGCGTTGTCGTCTGAAGGTCTAGAGTCCTTGACTTGAGTTTCTCCATGACCACAAAATGGACAACGCATCTACATTTAACCTATGATATAACAGAAGTATAAATTGGGAATTTACGGCATAAAGACTTAACTTTAAGTTTAATTTCACTCTCCAAGGATGAATTATTATCTGGGTTTACTGATAAACCGTCAAGCACATCCCCTATGTAATTACCTATAATTTCAAATTCTTCCTCACCAAAACCTCTGCTGGTACCAGCTGGGGTACCTAATCTAATCCCAGAGGTGACAAATGGACTCTGTGGATCAAAAGGAACACCATTTTTGTTACATGTTATTCCAGCATTTTCAAGAGAACGTTCTGCAGCTTTGCCTGTTAAGTTTTTTGGCCTTAAATCAACAAGAGTTAAATGAGTATCCGTACCTCCTGATACAACGTCTAAACCTCTATTAATCATTACTTTGGACAAAACCTTTGCATTATTAATAACGTTTTTTATATAAACTTTGAAATCGGGCTTTAAAGCCTCTCCGAATGCGACAGCTTTAGCACATATAACGTGCATCAATGGTCCGCCTTGTAAACCAGGAAAAACAGCTGAATTGATTTTTTTTGCATAATTCTCATTATTAGTCAATATAAGTCCACCTCGTGGACCTCTTAACGTTTTGTGAGTTGTTGTAGTAACAACATCAGCATATTGGAGTGGGTTAGGGTATAAACCAGTTGCAACTAATCCAGCAAAGTGAGCCATATCAACTAATAACATAGCTCCAACTGATTTTGCAATTTGTTGAAATTTAGCGAAATCAATTACTCTTGGATAAGAGGAACCACCTGCTATAATTAATTTTGGCTTATTCTCGTTTGCAAGTTTTTCAACCTCTTCATAGTCAATTAATGCATCTTCTCTTCTTACACCATATTGTATAGCATTAAACCATTTTCCAGATTCATTTGGAGGAGCTCCATGGGTTAAATGTCCACCTGCTGCAAGAGACATTCCCATTATAGTATCTCCGGGTTTAAGTAAAGCCAGAAATACGGCTTGATTAGCTTGAGATCCAGAATGCACTTGAACATTCGCGAATTTTGCTCCAAATAATTTTTTAACTCTTTCAATGCATATATCTTCAACAACATCGACATGTTCACAACCGCCATAATAGCGTTTTCCAGAATAGCCTTCTGCATACTTATTAGTTAAAACAGTACCTTGAGCTTCTAATACAGCTTTAGATACAATATTTTCAGATGCGATCAGTTCAATTTGGTCGTTTTGCCTATGAAATTCATTTTTTACAGCATCTAAAATGGATGGATCAGTTTGGTTCAAACTACTCTCAAAAAAAAGATTTTCTGTCATTCTTACTCCCTTTTTCTTTCTAATGGTTATTTAATTTATTAATCCTTGCAACATGACGGCCTTTTTCAAAATCAGTAAAAAAAAAGCCTTTTAAACATTTAATAGCTTGTTCAAAAGAAATCAACCTTGAACCTAAAACAATTATGTTTGCATCATTATGTTGTCTGGCAAGTTTTGCCATATTTTCGTCGACACAAAGTGCAGCTCTGACATTTTTATACCTGTTAGCAACAATTGACATTCCTACACCTGATCCACAAATTAAAACTCCTTTTAAAAATTTACCATTATCAATTTTTTGTGCAACTAATTTTCCATAGTCTGGATAATCCACAGAATGTTTAGTAAAAGTACCCTCGTCGCTAAAATTAATCTTTGGTTTAAACTTATACTCAAGAATTTTAAGCTTCAAATCAAAACCAGCATGATCGCTTCCTATTACTATATTTCTATTTTGCATTTTTAAAATTTATATTTTTTAAGATCTTTTTGTAATCTCGGAGCTAAAAAATAAATTCCGATTAAATTGGGAATTGACATTGCAAAGATCATTGCATCAGAAAAATTAATCACATTTGTCAAATTCATTGAGGTTCCAATAATAATAAATATCAAAAAAACTGACTTGTATGAATAAACACTTAAATTATTCTGACCGAAAATGTAAGTCCAGCATCTCAACCCATAATAAGACCATGTAATTAGAGTAGAAATAGCAAAAAGGGTTATTGCAAAAGCTAGCAGGCTCGGAAACCAAGAGAAAACTGAAGAAAATGCCTTTGAGGTAAGTTCAACTCCCTGAATCTCGCTTGAATTTAAATATGACCCCGTAATGATTATTACAAATGCGGTCATAGAACAAATTAAAATTGTATCAATAAATGGAGACAGAAGTGACATAAAACCGGTATTTAAATGATTATCACTTTTTGCTGGGGCATATGCAATTGGGGCAGATCCTATACCAGATTCATTTGAGAAAACTGCTCTTTTTACACCAGCTAACATTACGCCAATTATTCCACCTACAGTTGCTTGCGTGTTAAATGCACCACTAACAACTAAACTTATAGCATTGGGTATTTCTGAAAAATTTGAAAAAATTATTAATAAACAAGTTAAGCAATAAATCCCCCCCATAAACGGAACCAATTTTGAAGTTACCTTTCCAATTGATTTAATACCACCTATTATTATCAGACCCACAATTATTGAAAAAATTAGTCCACCCAACCAACCTTTATCAAAGAAGAAACTATCAGTTCCACCTGTTGCTATAATAATTTGCTGGAAAGCTTGGTTTGCTTGAAACATATTACCGCCACCAAATGAACCACCAATGCAGCAAATAGCAAAGAAAAAGGCTAAAAATTTTCCAAACTTTGGAAATCCACATTCTTTCATCCCAACCGAAAGATATCTTATTGCGCCTCCAGAAACTGTTCCATCAGCATGAATAATTCTATATTTATGACCAAGGCTAACTTCCACAAACTTTAGAGTCATTCCAAAAAAAGCCATAATAATCATCCATAACATGGCACCAGGACCACCTATTGATATTGCGACTGCAACACCCGCAATATTTCCAAGTCCAATAGTTCCAGACATTGCTGCTGTGAAAGATTGAAAATGAGTGATTTCTCCAGGTGCATCTGGTTTGTCAAATTTTCCTAAAGCCACCAACCAGCCCTGTTTAAAAGCTCTTATGTTAATGAATTTAAAATAAAAAGTAAAAAAAAGACTTGCAATAACCAACCAAACTACAACCAGAGGAACTTGATTATTTTGAACAGTAAAACTAGTAAAAATAACATTGGTAACAAATGAAGAAAAAGGTTCTATTAAATTCTCAATTTTTTGATCTAAGTCTTTAAACATATCAGTTTCATATTATTAAAAAAAAAATAAAACTCATAGTATTTCTTTGCTAAACTTATGAATAATGAAATCAATATCTTCATATGCTTTTTGTAGGGTGGCAACTGAAATACAATATGGAGGCATAAGATATATTGTTTTGCCTAAAGGACGAATTATATAGCCTTTCTCTAAAAACCTTTCTTTAATTTGAGTACTTACATTTGAACCGTAAGCAGCATCAAGAACATCCAAATCAAAAGCTGCAATTGTTCCTATCATTCTAACCTTTGAAACAGACGAATTTTTATTTATTAGCTCAAGACCTTCCTGATGTAATTTTTGAATTTGTTCAATTTTTAAAAATGTATTTTCCTTTCCAAACAACTCTATTGATGTGTTTGCAGCGCTACATGCAATTGGATTAGCTGTAAATGAGTGTCCATGTAAAAAACTTTTACTAATATCCAAATCCATAAATTGTCTATGAATTGTTTCTGTAAAAATTGTAGCTGCCAAAGGTAAATATCCGCCTGTTATTGATTTAGCTAAACATACAACATCGGGAATGATGTTTAGATAATCAGTCGCAAACATTTTACCTGTACGTCCAAAACCAGTCATCACCTCATCAAAAATTACTAAAATATTATTTTGCTTAAATTTCTTTACTAATGTATTCAAGTATTTTGGCCTGCATATTTTCATACCTGAAGCACCTTGAATTAGTGGCTCAATTATTATTGCAATTAAATCTTTACCGTACTTATCAATAATTTTATCCGCTTGATCAAGAGAATAAAGTTCTTTCTCTTCAATAGAATTATTACCTATGTAATTTTCTGGATATGGTAAAAAATGTGTATCAATTACTAGGTCATTAAAAGGCTGATAAAATCCAGACGAAAAGCCAACAGACATAGCCCCAAGTGTATCTCCGTGGTAGCCACCATTCAAAGCAACAAATTGATTTTTTTTAATACCCTGATTAAACCAAAATTGGTAACAGACTTTCATTGCTATTTCTACTGAAGTTGATCCATTGTCAGAGTAAAAAATTCGATTTAAATCACCAGGTAGTAGTTCACTCAATTTTTTTGCTAGTTTTACTGCTGGCTCGTGAGTCAAGTCGGCAAATACAACTTGGTCCAAAAGTTTAGATTGTTCTGTAATGCTTTCGATGATCTCCTTTTTTGAATGACCATGAATATTTACCCACCATGAAGATATTAAATCTAAATATTCATTACCATCTATGTCTATGAGTTTATCATTATTTGCAGAGCTAATGACAATTGGCGGTTTTGATTGTTTAATATTTGTGAATGGATGCCAAATATAATTTCTATCATTATCTAAAATATTTTTTTTCATTTGAAATTTAAAAATCTTTTAAGTTTATCTATGTTATCTCTTGTAATTTTTTTAATTATAGGAATTCTTCCTAGATTTTTTATATTTTTTTTAATTTTTCGTGAAAAACTTAAAATTGTTTGCTCAACTTGGGGATTTCCATCTCCAACAAAAATAATACCATAAATGGGCTGGTTTTTAGTATTTAATGCGTTTATTGTTAATAAGGTATGGTTAATTGTACCAAGACGTGTCTTTGCAACTACAATTATTGGTAAGTTAAACATTTCAATTAAATCGATCATAAATTCTCTATTATTAATTGGAACCAAAACTCCACCAGCTCCTTCAACTATAATTGGCTTCTCTACTTTTTTGAAATCATTCAACAGGAAATTTATAGAAATTTTTATATTATTTTTTTTTGCAGCCAAGTTAGGTGAAACTGGTTCAGAGAAATAATACGACTCTTTAAAAATTTTTTGCGATGAACCAATCCCTAATTTTTTTATCACTTGAGAATCAGATAAATTATTCGTATTTTCTCCGCATTGAATTGGCTTCCAATAGTTAGCTTTAAACTTATTCACCAAAATAGCTGAGACTAAAGTCTTACCAACGTCTGTGTCAGTTCCAGTAACAAAAAAACCATTTTTAAGTTTCATTTTTTTTTATTAAACAAAGTGTAATGTCGTAATCTAGAAAAAACTCTTTATCATCCATTTTTTTCAAAAAAAACAAATTGTTATGTTTGTTATTTATTTTAATATTTACTCCTAACTTTCTCATTTCTTTGAGAAAGCAAAGAGGATGTAAATATTTTCGAAAAATTTTTATTTTTTTTGTATCAAAATAAATATTTTTATTTTTTTTTAAACTTAATATCATGTTTTTTCCTGGTAAATCATTGAAAAAGTTGTTTGTTATATTTTTGGGTATAAGTTTTTTAAAATTACTAAAACTATCACTGTTTGGTACAGAAAATAAAAAAAAAGATCCGGCACTCATATTTGAAATAATATTTTCTAACAATTTATTAGTATTTAATGACCAATGTAATGCCATATTGGATACTATCATATTAAATTCTTTAAATTCAAAATATTTATCAAAATCGCAAACTAAAAATTCCACTTTTTTATTTTTTATTTTTTGCTTTGCACATTTTATCATTTCATTTGATATGTCAATTAATCTTATTCTATTGATCAAAAAATTTGATATGATTTTTTTTGAAAATTCTCCAGTACCAGAGCCTAAATCAACCAAAGAAATTGGATTATTATAAAAGTTGGGATTTTGCTTTTTAGAAAAGCTTTTTAGAAAAAAATCTACAAGAAATTGGCCAACTTTTTTTTGTACATCGCTATATTTATCATACGTAACTGAGCCTAAATCAAATGACTGCTTTATTCTTCTTTTCATCTTCTTTTGTTTGTTCACTTATTATTTTAATAATCAAACTCTTACATTTTTCTGGTTCTAAATAAGGAAATGCATGAGAATCTTTTTCTAAAAAAACAAAATTTTGGTGATTTTTGTTTTTGAAATATTTCTTGAAGTCTCTATTTTTTAAAATTTTATCAGCAAAACTATATACAGAAAAAATTTTATGTTTAAGTTTTGAAGTTTTTTCAACTAGTTTGTCATTTTGTAACTTTTCTAAAAAGTTAATAAGTCTTGGAATATCAAATATTTTTTTGTAATTATAGTTTTTTTTTAATCCACAATTAATGTAAAAATTTTCTAAAACTTTTTTTTCGTTAATTTTTATATCTTTTAACATATTTTTATATGATCTGTATTCAACTTTATCTTTTTCTAAATCATCAAAAAAAATTGGTGACCCAAAGAAGTTTATAATCAGACCTGGTTTATTTATGTTTTTAACTAGCCAATTAAACCCTATTGAATGAACTATAAAAATTTCTTTTTTGAATTTTTTTTTTTTTCCATCTAAATTTTCTTTACCGACAAACCCTAAGTTATAATAAAAAAAATCAAAACAATTAATTTTTTTAAGTTCTTTTGCTAAAGGTAACCAAAAACTGCTGTCAAATCCCCAACCATGAATAAAATTTATTCTTATTTTCCTATTCATATTTACTTAAGTTTAAAAAAATCCAAAAAATTTAATATCTCTTTTTTTTTTATAAATTTTGTTAACGAAATTCTTAATCTTGAACTACCTTTTGGTACTGTTGGTGGAAGAATTGAAGAAACAAAAAAACCAAAACTTCTCAATTCTCGGCTAGCTTTTAAACATTCCGATTCTTTTAAAAAAATTATTGGTATTATATGACTAGACGAATTTGATGTTTTTAATCCAATTTTTTTAAGTTGAGAATTTAAAAAATTCGAATTTTCAATTAATTCAGTTCTTTCCTTTTTTAAATTTGGAATCTTCTTAACAGCCGCGTTTATTGAACCAAGAGTAGATGGTGGAAGTGCAGTCGAATAAATTAACCCTGCACATGAATTTATGATTTTTTTTATTATTTTTTCTGATGAACATACATAAGAACCATAAGAACCAAATGCCTTGCTGAAAGTACCCACAACAACTTCATTATCAGATTCTTCATATTCACTATTTGGTGTAAATCCGAAACCATTAACACCGAAAACACCTGTTGCGTGTGCTTCATCAAAATATAGTAAACAACCGTATTTTTTTGACAAAAATCTTAAAATATTTATGTCTGCTTTATCTCCATCCATACTAAAGATAGTTTCTGAAATAATTATTTTTCTTGGGATATGCTTATTTTTTTTAATTAATGATTCAAGATGGTTATAATCTAAGTGATTATATCTTTTGATTAATTGTCTTGATACAACACAACCATAGTTAATACTCGAGTGATTTAACTTATCGCTAAACAAAACAGCCTTATTTCTTTTACCAATAGTGTTATCTATTAAAACAGGAATTACAGTGGCATTGCATTGAAAACCGCTGCCTAATATTATTGTTTTCTTTTTTTTCTTATATTTACTGATTCCTTTTTCAATATCTTCAATTTTGTCTAATGTCCCGCTCACCAATCTCGAAGATGATAAACTAGTGCCAAATTTTTTCGTCCACAATATTGATTCATTGATAAGATCTTTATCTTTTGAAAGTCCTAAATAATCATTACTAGAAAAATTGTGCAAAATGTTATTAGATAATTTGATTTTTCCATTATCCAAAATTTTGTTGTTCGAATCTAATAAAGACAAATAAATTAATTTTCTATTATTTTTTATGTTTGTATTTATTTTTTTCACAGTTTAAAATCTTAAAAATTAATTATTATCATAATTAGGAGTTTAAACAAATGAAACCAGAAACAATTGTTCTACATTCGGGCCACAGAAGTGATAAATCAACAAATTCTGTTGCTGTTCCGATTTATCAAACAACCTCATATCAATTTGAAAATACTGAACATGCATCAAAACTTTTCGGACTTCAGGAATTAGGGAACATATATACAAGAATTATGAACCCCACTACTGCAGTGCTCGAAGAGAGAATTGCAAAAATTGAAAATGGTGTTGCTGCTCTGGCAACTAGTTCCGGCCAAGCTGCATCAACTATGGCTATACAAAACATATGTCATGCAGGAGATAATTTTGTTAGCTCAACGGATTTGTACGGTGGCACTTGGAATTTATTTTCCAATACTATGAAAGAAATGGGAATTGAATGCAGATTTGTTGATCCATCAAACCCTGAGGATTTCAGAAATGCAATTGATGAGAGGACCAGATGTATCTACGCGGAAACCTTGCCAAATCCAAAACTTGAAGTTTTTCCAATAGCTGAAGTTGCACAGATTGGTAAGGAAAATAATATCCCACTTATTATGGATAATACTGCAGCTCCTATAATTTGCAGTCCTATAAGTCATGGTGCTTCAATAGTTGTATATTCAACGACGAAATATATTGGTGGTCATGGAGTATCGATTGGAGGTATGATCGTTGATAGTGGCAATTTCGATTGGGAAAAAGCTGGTTCAAGATTCAAAATGATGAATGAACCAGATCCGAGTTATCATGGAGCTGTTTGGAGCCAAGCGGCCAAGCCACTTGGACCAATAGCCTATATTCTTAAAGCAAGAGTAACTTTGCTTAGAGATCTTGGAGCTGCTATGAGTCCTTTTAATGCTTTTACTTTTTTACAAGGTCTTGAAACACTGCCGTTGAGAATAGAGAGACACTGCGAGAATACCCAAAAAGTTGCTAATTTTTTGTCTTCGCATAACAAAGTTTCAAAAACTATTTATCCTTCTCTTATGGAAAATAAACCATTAGAACGAGCAAAAAAGTATCTTAACAATTCATTCGGATCATTATTAGGATTTGAATTAAAAAATGGTGCAGAGGCTGGAAGGAAATTCATTGATAATTTAAAACTTTTATTTCATGTGGCAAATATTGGAGATGCAAGATCACTTGCAATTCATCCGTCTTCAACTACTCACTCTCAACTTTCAGAGAAAGAGAAATTAGCTGCAGGAGTGACACCAGGATATATCCGACTTTCTATAGGAATTGAACATATTGACGACATTTTAGCAGATATTAAACAAGCACTAGACAAAACATAATAGATGGATGCAAAGATCAGCTGCATATTTAAAATTCCCTTTTTTTCGTGGTAGAAGGATAAGAAAGAAAACTTGGATAAGAAATCTTGTTTCAGAAACACAAATTTCTGTAAATGATTTAGTTCAACCAATATTTATTAGAGACGAAAAAGTCAAAGATAAAACAATTTCATCAATGCCTCATCTTACGAGATTTTCTCTAAAAAATATTTCAAAAGAAGTAGAAGAGCTTTGCAAGTTGGGAATAAATGCTGTTGCATTATTTCCTGTTATTGACAAATCTCAAAGATCGTTAGAGGCTAAAGAGGCCTTAAACTCTGACAATATAATTTGCAAATGTTTAAGGATATTAAGGAAAGAGTTTCCTGACCTAGGGATAATTTGTGACATTGCACTTGATCCATATACAATTTCAGGACATGACGGGATACTCAACAAAGATGGTGAAGTAGATAATGATAAAACCATAAAAATTTTATCACAAATGTCTATAAATTTGGTTAAATCTGGTTGTGAAATTATAGCACCTAGCGATATGATGGATGGAAGAATAAAACACATAAGAAAAAAATTAGAAGATCAAAAATATACTGATACAATTATTATTTCATATGCTGCAAAATTTAGTTCACAATTTTATGGTCCTTTTAGAGATATAATTGGAAATAATGAAAAAAATATTAATAAAGATTCCTATCAACTAAACAGTAAAAATAGAAAAGAGGCTTTAAAGGATGCATTAGCTGATATTTCTGAAGGTGCTGATATTTTGATGATAAAACCTGCTGGATATTATTTAGATATCGTTAGGGACTTAAAAGAGCTGTCTTTTTTACCGATTGCGGCATATCAAGTTAGTAGTGAGTACTGTATGATAAAACTTGGTGCAAAAGATAATATTTTTAATTACAGAGAAACAGTTTTAGAAAGCTTATCATGTATTAAAAGAGCAGGTGCAGATATAATATTTTCATATTTTTCAAAAGAAGTTGCAAAATGGTTGTCATGAGCAATCAAATAATAAACTTGATTTTGTCTCTTTAAAAATATAAAAAATAAATAACACAACTTTATTGAGGAGATTTTATGACAAGAGCACATCCAGGTAGGTTTCATATAGCAATTCCAGGTCCTACAAATATTCCTGAAAGGATTCTAAATGCAATGCACATTTCATCTGAAGATCAGAGGAACCCAGAAATACCTAACTTAACAATACCTCTTTATAAAGACGTAAAAAAAGTATTTAAATCTGAAAAGGGAACAATTTTTTTATTCCCTGGTTCAGGAACCGGTGCATGGGAATCTGCAATTATTAATACAATGTCACCAAATGAAAAGGTTCTCATATACAGATATGGCCAATTTAGTCATTTATGGGCAGATATGTTTAAAAGGCTTGGGCTTGATACAGAAATGGTTGAAAGAGACTGGGGAACAGGAACTCCCCCTGAAGAAGTTGAAAAAACACTCAGAAATGATACTGATCATAAAATTAAAGTTGTTTGTGTAACACAAAATGAAACTGCAACCGGAGTGACCTCTAATGTAGCAGATATAAGAAAAGCAATGGATGCCGCGAATCATCCTGCTCTTTTATTTGTAGATGGTGTAAGCTCCATTGCATCAATTGATTTTAGAATGGATGAATGGAAAGTAGATTGTGCTATTTCTGGTTCACAAAAAGGATTCATGCTCCCTTCTGGAATGGCTATAATGTGTGTTAGTGAAAAAGCTCTAGAAGCGCATAAAACGGCACAACTTAAAAGATGTTATTATTCTTGGGAAGATCAAATTGCGACTAACAAAGATGGATATTTTCCGTATACCCCCCAAATTCCGATGCTAAGAGCACTTCAAGAATCTTGCAATATGCTTTTTGAAGAAGGTTTAGAGAACGTTTTTAATAGGCATCATCGAATTGCTGAAGGGGTCAGAAAAGCTATTATTGAAGGATGGGAATTAAATTTATGTGCTAAAGACAGATACTGGTATTCGGATACTGTTTCAGCTATTGTTGTTCCTGAAGGTAAAGATGCCAAAAAAGTTTTATCAACGGCTTTTAATAAATATCATTTATCATTAGGCGCTGGACTTACTGAAGTTGCAGGCAAGGTATTTAGAATAGGTCATTTAGGTGATTTAAACGAATTGCAAGCGTCAGCATTTATTAATGGTGCTGAAATGGCAATGATTGATTCAGGTATCAACGTTAAACCAGGAAGTGGAATAGCTGCTGCTTCTGAATATTGGAGAGAAAGTCTTAACACTAATTATGAAAAATTTAAAGATAATCGTAACTCGAAAGTGGCCTAAGGTAGTAGAACAAAAACTACAAGAAACTTTTGATACCACACTGAATGAAGATGATATTCCATTGACTGAGGATCAACTGTTAGATGCTATGCAGAATTATGACGCAATGTTACCAACAGTAACTGACAGTATTAATGATAGAATATTAAGCTGTAACAATAGAAAAGTTAATTTTATTGGAAACTTTGGAGTCGGTTATAATAACATTGATGTCGACTCAGCAAAAAAAAATAATATTATTGTTACAAACACACCCGAAGTTCTTACAGACTGTACTGCAGATATAGCAATGCTTTTAATGTTAGGAATTGCTAGAAGAGCATATGAAGGAGAAATTCACGTAAGACAAAATGAATGGGTTGGTTGGAGACCCACACATATGATGGGTACTAAAGTAACAAATAAAGTGCTCGGATTAGTAGGTATGGGCAGAATTGCTCAGGCTATGGCAAAAAAATCCCATTTTGGATTTGATATGAAAATCTTGTTTTATGATCCATATTTTAAAAATGAAGAAATATCAAGAAAATTAAACGCAATATCTTGTAATTCACTTAACGATCTTTTATCTCAATCCGATTTCGTTTCTTTGCATTGTCCTTCAACTGTTGAAACTAGAGGAATCATAAATTATAATACATTATCGATAATGAAGAAAACTGCTTTCTTAATTAATACAGCTCGCGGAGATATTGTTAATCAAGGTGACTTAATCAATGCTTTAGAAAAAAAAATAATCAAAGGAGCTGGATTAGATGTATACGAAAAAGAACCAACCGTGCCAAATTCTCTTAAAAATCTTAAAAATGTTTTTCTTTTACCACACCTAGGTAGTGCAACTGAAGAAACAAGAGAAGCGATGGGGTTTAGAGTTCTAAATAATCTTGAACTATATTCTAATGACAAACCCCCTCTTGATAAAGTTGTTTAACATCAAATGTTTTTAAAATGAATTCCATTAAAATTAATGGTAAAGATAAAAACCTTAAAAAATTTTTGTTAAGTCTTTTTAATTCTGGTATCAGAGTTGTTAAACCCAAAATTATATTAAATAAATATCTGAAGATTCAAAAAAGTGTTTTATTAGTAAATACAAATCAAAATAAATACATTAAATATAAAAATATTGATAAAATTTATATTTTGTGTATTGGGAAAGCATCAGTTGAAACTGCAGAAACTATTAATAAGATTTTTAAAAAAAGTGATCTGAAAATTTTTGAAGGCATACTTGTTTCAAATAAAGAAAACTTTAGACAAGTCAAAAATTTTAAATGTTTTTCTTCAGGTCACCCACTCCCAAACACAAATGGAGTTAGAGCTTCAAAGTATATTGTCAAAAGTCTAAAAAATACTACGGAAAATGACTTAATATTGATTCTGATTTCTGGTGGTGGTTCCTCACTTTTACCTTTACCTGCAGATGACATAAATTTAAAAGATAAAATTACTATAAATAAAAAACTGATAGAATGTGGTGCAATTATTGATGAAATTAACGCAGTTAGGAAGCATCTTTCGAAAATTAAGGGTGGAAATTTATTGAAATACTGTTTTCCAAGTAAAGTTCATTCTCTGATATTATCAGATGTTGTTGGTGATGATTTGAGTTCAATATCCAGTGGATTGACTGTTCCTGACCATACAACGTTTGATGATGCAAAAAGAATTTTAGAAAAATACGATATTTGGAGACATTCTCCAAAATCTATTATTAAGTACATTAAAGATGGAATTTTAAAAAAAAAACCAGAGACACCAAATAAAACTAACAGAATATTTAAAAACTCAAAAAATACACTTATGGGCAGTAATGCAAAATGTTTAAATGAAATTAAAAAAGAATGTAATAAATTAAATATAAATTGTATAATTTGGAAACGAGATATAGAGGGTGATGTGAAAAAGGTAGCTCAATATTTTGTAAAAAGTATAGGTAGTTTAAAAAAAAAGAAACCTGTAATTCTAATTTCAGGAGGAGAAAGTACAGTAAAAATTAGAGGAACTGGAGTTGGAGGCAGAAACCAGGAATTAGCTCTACATTTTATTAATTATGTAAAGAAAGATTTCTCAAATTTAAAATATACTTTTTTATCAGCTGGAACTGATGGTAGAGATGGTCCCACTAATGCGGCTGGAGCCATTGTGGATCAAACATCTTTGAATGAAATTAAAAAGAAAAAAATAAATTTTGATAAAGAGCTTAAAAATAATAATTCATATAATATATTGAAACAAATAAAATCTCTTGTAATAATTAAAGGAACAAATACTAATGTGGCTGATATTCAGCTTTTAGCGTTATTAGATAAGTAAATGGAACAGTTAAGTATAAAAAATAAACAAGTATTTAAATCACTACCTTTTAAATGTTCTTACATATCGTCAAAAAAAGAACAAAGACTAATTGTAAAATTAGATAGAGAAGACAAAAATCAATTACATTTTAATGAACTGATGAAAAGAGGTTTTAGGAGAAATCTTAACCATATGTATTTTCCAATCTGTAGTAATTGCAATAGTTGTATGTCTTCAAGAATTAAAATTAAAGAATTTAAAAGAAGCAAAAGTCAAAGAAGAAATTTTAACTCAAACGCTAATTTGAAGTTTATAGAAAATATTGAAGATAATAAAAAGAAGAGATATGAACTTTTTTTAAATTATTCACATTCAAGACATAGTAATAGCCAAATGAGATTGATGACATTCGAAGAATTTAATAATTTTCTTTACAAATCACCAGTTAAAAACAAAGTTTTTGATTTAATTGATGACGAGAATAATATTCTAGGAGTAATGCTTTTGGATTGTCTTGATAATGGACTCTCGGCAGTCTACAGTTTTTACAATCCATGTTTTTTACACAAAGGCTTAGGGACTCTAATGATACTTAAAGCAGTTGAAATAACGAAAGAATTAGAACTAGATTATTTATATTTAGGGTATTGGATAAGTGAATCAAAAAAAATGAGTTATAAAGCAGCATTTAACAATCTTGAAATTTTTTATGATAGTTCTTGGCAACTCTTAAAAACTTAAGAAAATTTCTTATTCAATTCTTCTCTAAATATAAATTTTTCCTTATTTATGCTTAAGCTTTCTAAGATTTTATTAAGAAAGAAGAAAGTTAATTTAAGACCATTTTTAATATCTTCATTATTTAATGGTTCATTAGAAATAAGAAATTTTGGTAAAATTAGAAGCTTTTTTCTCCATGGATGACCCACACTTTTTGTAACAACCTGACCAGTATTGGGAGAAACATAATATAAATCTTTATTACTTCCTGTTACTGAACATTTTGAAAGATCCAAGCCATAACCAACTTTTTTTAAAAACTTCAATTCCCAAATTATGTATTTTTTTACCTTTTCAAGATCTTTTAATTCTTTATTATTACTCATAATATACCTCCTTAAATCTTCATACAATAATTCGTTTTCTTCTTTGGGTGGAAGTAATTTTAGACAAATTTCAGATGCTGAAATCTTTAATAAATTGCTAAAATACTCCTCACTGTATAATGGAAAAGAATTCTTTATTTCAAAATTTAAGTAACCTAAACTCTCTTCTAGTCTTGATTTCCACTGAAACTCAACTAAATCTAATAAGAGCGGTTTGTGACCTTTTTTTGACACTCTGTGAAACCCTTTTATTATTCCATTCTTTTTCGAAAAAATACTAATTATTAAAGTGTTTATTCCGTATTTCTTTTGACCTAAAATAATACCTGAATCAATAATTTTCATAATTCTTTTGATGCTTATTATCTACAGAAATTAAAATATCTAAATAAATTTTTTTACTTAATTTTTTTTCAATGTCTTTACGTGCCCTTATACCTATTTCTTTAATTTTATTTCCATTTTTTCCTAATAATATTGGTTTTTGTGACTTCTTATTTACAAAGATTGTTTGAAAAATTTTTATTATATTACTTTTTTTAATAATCTTTGATTCTATTGTTACTGAATATGGAATTTCCTGATTCATAAGTTGAAAAATTTTTTCTCTGGTAATTTCTGAAAGTGTAAACTCCAGCTTTTGATCTGTGGTTTCTTTATTGTTATATAACCAGACTCCTTTAGGAATATTTCTTCTTAAATGTAATAATAAATCATCAAAACCAGTTTTCTTAAGTGCTGAAATATAAAATGTTTCATCGAAATTATAGATGCTATTTAATTCTTTTGAGATCTTTAATAGATTATATTTGTTAACCTTATCAACTTTATTAAGAACCAAAAAATTTTTTTTTTTTTTATCGATAAGTTTCAAAAAAAGATTTTTTCTTATTTTTGTAATTTCAGTACTTGTGTCATACATAAGTAAGTTTATGTTAGATTGGATTATACTATTATATATTGATTTTGACATTTTTCTGTTTAGGTAAGATTTAGTTAATGTTAATCCTGGCGTATCGATAAAAATAAGTTGATCTCTTTCATTAGTTAAAATACCTTTTATTGCATTTCTGGTTGTTTGAACCTTTGAGGATATTATTGAAATTTTTTTTTTTAAAATATTGTTCATAAAAGTAGATTTACCTGCATTAGGAAATCCTAATATTGACACAATGCCACATTTAAGATTTTTTTCTTTTTTTTTTTCATTTTATTTTTTCTATGAATTTTTGTGCTGCGTCTATTTCTGCATTTTTCTTTGTTGAGCCTTCACCTTTAACTTTTTGAAAATTTTCGATTGTTAATGCAATTAAAAATGTTGGCTTATGATCTGGACCTTTTTTTTCTAAAACTTTATAAATAGGAATTTTTTTCTTCCTACTCAAGCACCATTCTTGAAGAAATGATTTAGCATCAACTGGCGGCTTTTGCTTTAAGGATAATTTTTTACACCACAAGTTAAGAACGACTTTTTTAACTTCTTCAAAGTTGCTATCGATATAAATTGCTCCAATCAATGCTTCTAACGAATCAGCTAACATGGAATCTGTGATTTTTACTTTATCGTTAAATTCTTTTGAGGTTTGAAGGATTTTTTGTAATTCAATTTCTTTTGAAATTTCTATCAAAGCTTTTTTGCTTACTAAGTTCGAAAATCTTTTTGATAACTTTCCTTCCTCCTCATTTTTAAATTTTTTAAATATTGCTTCTGAAATAATAAGACCTAAAACTCTATCTCCTAAAAATTCAAGTCTTTGATAATTTTTTTTGTTCTTTTCATTGTTATAACTTGAATGAGTTAGCGCATTCACACAAAATACTATATTTTTAAAATTATATTTTATTTTTTGAAATAAACTTCCTAATTTTTGTTTATTTACTTCCATCATTTGGTAATAAACTTTTAAAAAATCTTTCGTTTCTTAGTGCAGAAATCCATGTCCAAACTTTCCACCAACTTCCTTTAAAAGAATCGAAAGATAATAGAACTATCGAAGCTTTTCCAACTAAGTTATCTTTTGGAATCCCTCCAATGAATCGACTGTCTTGAGAATTATCTCTATTGTCACCAATTGCAAAAAAATTATTTTCCGGGACTAATATTTCTGAGAAATTATTTGTATCAAATACTGACATCTGTTCATTTAGCTCAAATACTTCATAATTTTTTCCATTTGGTAATATTTCTAAGTATCTTTCAACTTTAATATTTCTTCCATATGTGTCAGTATATTGTTCATCTTTTATTTTTTTTCTTTCAATTACTAAATCATTTAAAAAAATTTGATTATCAATCATTTTTATTTTATCACCTGGTAGGCCGATTACCCTTTTTACATAATCTGTTTTATTATCGGTTGGAGTTTTGAAAACTAAAACATCTCCTCTTTTAGGTGATTTATAAAAAATACGTTTTGGTATAATTGGTAAACTTAGAGGAAAAGAATGTTTTGAAAATCCATAAGAATATTTCGAAACAAATAAGTAGTCACCTACCACTAAAGTTGGATACATAGAGCCAGATGGAATGCTAAATGGTTCAAACAAAAAGCTCCTTATAGTTAGGGCAGCAACAATAGCTAAAAAGAAAGTTTTAAAATTATTTAAAAAAGACTTATTCTTTTTTGACATTATAAACTCCTTCTGAAATTGTTACTATTGCAATGGAATATTTTTTTTCATGTGACATTGAAATTTTTACACTAGCAGGTTTGTTTGATTTTTGAAGCATTTTAAGTCTTTTATAAGCTAATCCGTTAAATTTTAAAAAAGGCATACCATTAGAGTTCGAAAAAACCTCAATTTCAAAAAAT
>PBCD01000023.1 GCA_002717855.1 Rickettsiales bacterium | reverse complement strand
TCTTTCATCAAGTAATAATTTCCATTTCTATCCCTAATTATTTCATTTGAAATACCTATTTTTGCAAAGGTTAAGATAACAACAATATAAATAAATTTTATCATAATTTAAAATACCACTAAAAAGATTTTAATCAATAATCAAAACTCATTGTTTACTTAGGAGTTTCAAAAATATTTCCTCTAAATCTGTTTCTCTTGTAGAAATTTCAATTATTTTTAATCCATTTTTTTTTATTGTATCAATGATTTGTCCAGTACTAATCTCATTTTTTTTATATTTAAGTGTAAAAGTATTTCCATTTGAAGCAATTAAGTATTTTTTTAAGTTAGAGGGAATGTTTTCAAAATTTTTGTCCACCTCAACATCGATTTCTTTGGTTTGAATAGTAGCCAATAACTTTTCAGTTGTATCACACGCAGCAAGATTGCCTTTATTAATAATTGCAATATTATCGCACAGATTTTCCGCTTCTTCTAAATAATGTGTAGTAAGAATTATGGTGGTACCAGATTTATTTAATTTTTTGATATAGGCCCATAATTTTTTTCTTAATTCTACATCTACTCCAGCAGTGGGTTCGTCTAAAACTAAAACAGGTGGCGAATGCACCATCGCTTTTGCTACCATCAATCTCCTTTTCATTCCTCCAGACAAACTTCTAGAATATGCATTAGCCTTTTCAGATAAACTAATTTCTTTTAAAATCAAATTATTTTTCATTTCTTTTTGTTTTAGTCCATAAAATCCCGCCTGCAAATTTAAAATTTCAATTGGGGTAAAAAATGGATCGATATTAATTTCTTGAGGAACTACTCCTATTGAGCCCCTAGCTGTTTTAGGATTGATATCTATATCGACATCACAAATTTTCACTTTTCCGGAGGTTTTATTTACAAGACCTGCTAAGATGTTTATAAAGGTGCTTTTTCCTGCTCCATTTGGTCCTAAAAGTCCAAAAACTGAACCTTGAGGAATTTTTAAATTAATGTTATTTAAGGCAACAACTTCCCCGACGTATCTTTTGAACAAATTTTCAACCTCAATTACAAAATTTTTGGGCTTTAACATTAGATTAGAGATAAAAAAAGTTTATGTTAGAATTAATATTGGTATAAATTTAAATATAAGAAAGTAGTTTTTTTAAATGGATTTAAAATTAGTTGAAGGAAAAAAAGTATTTTGTGATGGTAAAGATAAATCAGATGGGCATCCAAGAATTTATCTCGAGGTTTCAAATACAAAGATTACTATTTGTCCATATTGTAGCATGCAATTTAAAAGAAAATGAAAAAAAAGGGTATTAATGAAATAGTACTTGTGGATGGTTCAGGTTACATTTTTAGAGCCTACTATGCTTTGCCTAGAATGACAAGATCCGATGGATTACCTGTAAATGCTATTTTTGGATTTTGTAATATGCTGTTAAAATTATTAGAGGATATCCAAAAAGAAAAAGGAGGTGGGATTGGCGTAGCAGTTATTTTTGATGCAGCAAGAAAGACTTTTAGAAATGATATTTATCAAGATTATAAAGCTAATCGATCAGATCCACCTGAGGATTTAGTTCCACAGTTCGATATAATCAAAACAATACCTGAATTATTTAATATTCCTTCAATACAATCATTGGGTTTCGAAGCTGACGACTTAATTGCTTCATATTCCAAAAAGGCTATTAATGAGAATATAAATGTGACAATTGTGTCTTCAGATAAAGATCTGATGCAGTTATTAAAATATAATGTTACACTATTTGATCCTATAAAAAGAAAAGATATTGGCCCTAAAGATGTATTGGAAAAATTTGGAGTAAATCCCACAAAAGTAATAGATGTTCAAGCACTTGCTGGTGATCAGTCTGATAATATACCAGGAATTCCAGGAATAGGAGTGAAAACTGCCTCACTGTTAATAAATGAATTTGATAATTTAGAGAATTTATTAGACAAATGCTCAACTATACCTCAAATAAAACGAAGAAAAAAAATTGAATCCAATAAAGAATTAGCAATAATTTCAAAAAAATTAGTGACTTTGAAAGAAGACGTAGAGTTACCAATTTCGCTAGAAGAATTAAAATTTAAACCTTTGGAAGTTAAAAAATTAATTTCTTTTTTAGATGATATGGAATTTTCTAGAATTAAATCTCAGGTTTTATCAAAATTCGGTAATCCAGATCATAAAAATCATATTGAGTCCCCAGAATATTCAACTCAGGAAGAAAAAATATTTCAAAAAGATTTGAATATAAAAAAAAGTGAATCTGTAGAAAATTATGGTGAAATCGACCCAAACAAATATTTATTAATTAACAACGAAGAGCAATTAAACCTGTGGATACTAGAAATTTATAAAACAGGAATAGTTGCTATTGATTGTGAAACCACAAGTTTATCAGCAAAAGAAGCAGATATTGTTGGTTTTTCTATGTCTTTAGACAAAAGTAACTCGTGTTATATACCTTTATCACATAAAAATGAGCAAGGAATTTTAAACAACCAAATCAATTTGCATACTTTCATTAAAATAATCAAACCAATTATGGAGGACGAAGCAATTTTAAAAATTGGTCAAAATATGAAGTATGATCTCATTATTTTAAACGGCCTTGGCATAAAAACTAAAAATTTTGATGATACAATGTTAATGTCTTATGTACTTAACTCTGGAAAACACTCACATAAACTTGATGATTTATCAAAGTTATATCTTAATCATGAGACATTAAAGTTTTCCTCAGTCATATCGAAAGAAAAGGGAAAAAAGACCTTTGATTATGTTGATATTAGTACTGCATTAAAATATGCCGCAGAGGATGCTGACATTACTTTTAGATTATGGAAAATATTTAGAAATGATCTTCTTAAGAACAAACAATATTCATTTTATTTTTATATGGAAAAGCCTCTTATATCTATAATTCTGAATATGGAGTTGAATGGTATTAAAATTAATATTGAAAAATTAAAAAAATTAACAAACGAGTTTGAAGAAAAAATTGCTAAAATCGAAGGAATGGTTTTTGAAAAAGTTGGAGAAAAATTTAATGTTGGTTCTCCTAAACAGTTAGGTGAGATTCTATTTGAAAAAATGAAACTTCCTCATGGTAAGAAGGGTAAAAGTGGTAATTATCAAACAGATGTTGGTGTGCTTGAAAAGCTAAAAAATGAAAATATTGCTGTAGCAAATGATATTCTTAACTGGAGACAATTTAATAAACTAAAAACAACTTATTGTGAGGGCCTTATTACCAGAGGAAATAAAGAGACAAGCAGAGTTCATACTTCTTTTGGGTTAGCCAGTACTACGACTGGAAGATTATCTTCTAACGATCCAAATTTACAAAACATACCAATAAAAACAGATGAAGGGAAAAAAATAAGAGGTTCATTTATCTCAAAAAAAGATCACGAACTTGTATCAATCGATTATTCACAAATTGAGCTTAGGATTTTAGCTCATGTTGCAAAAATTGAGAATTTGATTAAAGGTTTTAAAAACAATAATGATATACATAGTTTGACTGCAATGGAAGTATTTCAAGTTAATGAATCTGAACTAACTTCAGAACTTAGAAGAAGGGCAAAAACAATTAATTTTGGAATTATTTATGGAATTTCGCCTTACGGTTTAGCTAATCAATTAAATATTTCAAATTCTGAAGCTAAAGAATATATAAAAAAATATTTCAGAAAATATCCTGGAATTGAAAATTATATGAGTTCGACAATTAAATATTGTAAAGATAATGGATTTGTATCAACTCTTTTTGGGAGAAAAATTTTCATCCCATTTATTAACGATAAAAATACATTGAGAAGAAATTTCGGTGAAAGATCTGCTATAAATGCACCTATTCAAGGTGGTGCTGCTGATATGATAAAAAGGTCGATGATTCAAATTGATAGATATATATTATCAAATAATTTGAAGACCAAAATGTTATTACAAGTTCACGACGAATTAATTTTTGAGATTCCGAAAAGTGAAATTGAAAGTGTTCCTACAAAAATAGCTTCTATAATGGAGGTTTGTTACAAACCAGTTTTGAATTTTTCGGTTCCCCTAAGAGCTGAAATTGGAAAAGGTACGAATTGGGCTGAAGCTCATTAAATAGAAGATGCTTTTTTATGAAGCAACACAAACTCTTTCCTGAGCTGTTTTGAATTTTTAAGAGATTTCTGGAAATTTAATCTATTTAAGTTTTTACCATTTCTAATATCAAATCCTTCAGGATCAATTCCTGTAATACTCCAATTACTTTTCTTTTCTTCATTTAAAAGCTTGTTTGCGTATAAATTAATACTGATTTGGTGTTCTTCATTCATATGTTGCATCACTCCTAATTCGTCTTTCTCAAAACCATTTGTATTCTTGTACATTAAATCATCCTTTTCGAACCATTTAACCATTGCAAATCCTCCGGTCAGGTGACCTTTAATAATATTAAACTTGTACATTTTCATATCAGCAAAATTTGCATATAATTTTGACGCAGGGTGTCTACTTATGAATCTTTTTTTATGATTTATAGAAGAAGAAATTTCTAAGTTTCCAAGCAGAGTAAGCCTTGGCCTTGACATTGGATCTTCATAACTACACTCGAACCTAATTCTCTTATTATTAAATGACGGAAAAAAATTTTCATTTTTTACCTCTTCATAAAACATTAACGAAGCTATATTATTGTCTTTCAAATTTTTGGTGTGTTCCGACAATTCTGACAACAACAGCAAAGGACTCCCATCATAATCAAACGCTGTCATTATGAACGAAGAAAATGGAATAGGCTTTTTTAAATGTGTTATTTTGACTTTTTCCTGATTTTTTTTACAAAATTCTGTAGAAAGATAACCTTTTGTTGAAGATCTCATTAACTGTCTTGAAATAAAATTGATATTTTTGTTTTCCATAAGTACAAAATCTAAAATTAATGTTATAATCTATGTGGTGATTATAAATGATTTTTTTAACTAAAAAGTTTTCAACTTTTAAAAAACTGATTTTTTTCTTCTTTTTGTTATTTTATGAACTTACCTATGCAAACGAAGATTTAGTTCTTCATGGAGGTTATACTTTTGAAACCTTTCAAACCCAAAAAAGTACTTCAATTTACATGTCAATTTTTAATAATTCTGATGAGGATGTAATTTTGGATTCAGTTTCATGTGATTGTGCAAAAAAAGCTGAATTCCACACAAGGATTTTAAAAAATGATATTTCAGTAATGAAAAAATTAGAAACAATCAAAGTTGAAGCTCGAAGTGAACTTTATTTGCAACCTCAAGGTCTTCACATCATGTTATTTGGTTTAAACAAAGTATTCAAAGATTTCGATGAGTTCGAAATAAAGTTTTCTTCAAAAAATAAGTTTCAATATAAAACTATAATAAAAGTTCTAAATAGGAATTTGAAATCCAATCAATTAAATACCAATTAAATGGAATCAAAAAGAGTACATGGTTCTGCTGTAGCATTAGAAGATAATGGAGTGCTCATTGTTGGGTGCTCTGGCTCAGGAAAGTCAGATTTGGCCTTAAGATTAATTGATTCAGGAGGCACGCTAATTAGTGATGATCAGACTCTTTGTTTAAAAAAACAGAATGATATATTCCTTTTTTCAATTGAAGAGATATATGGTCTTCTTGAGATAAGGGGTATGGGAATAATAAAAGTTCCTTATATTGAGAATGTTAAGATGAGAATTGTAGTTAGCATGGTTAAAAAAAAAACTGAACGATTATTTCTAAAAAATAAAAAAAAATTACTAGGCTTAAATTATCCACTTTTGGAACTTGAGCCAAATGAAGTTTCTGCTGTTGCAAAAATAAAATTGAAACTTAATGAGAGATTTAGTGGATGAAAAGAACAAACTAATAATTGTTACAGGTCTTTCAGGTGCTGGACGTTCAACAGCTCTAAAAATTTTAGAAGATATTGGATACGAAGCTGTTGATAATTTACCTTTTTCTTTATTACCAATAATTACAGAAAAAAAATTAGAAGGATTTTTTTCATTTGGTATTGACGTGAGAAGTAGAGACTTTGATAGTAAAAAAATTTCAACTTTTATACAGAATAACAAGAAATCATTTAATATTCATTTAGTTTACTTCGATTGTGAATCTTCTTTATTGATTGACAGATTCAAAGAATCAAGACGTCCGCATCCCTTAAAACTTGATTTACCAATTAATGATGTAATTGAACAAGAAAAATTTTGGTTACAGCCATTAAAAGAGATTGCTGATAATATAATTGACACAACAAATCTTAATTTACCTAATCTTAGGAGGATTCTAGAAACTAATTATTCTACTAATCAAAATGTAAAACTAAATTTAAGAATCTTGTCTTTTGGCTATAAATACGGAATACCAAGAGAAGCAGATATTGTCGTAGATATGCGTTTTATAAAAAATCCTTTTTACATAGATGAACTTAAAAAATTAACTGGTAAAGATCAAAAGGTTATAAATTATATTTCAAGACAAAATAATTTTAAAAATTTTTATAAACTTTTTTTGCAAACAAACAAAATAACGCTATCAGCATTTTTAACAGAAGGTAAAAAATTTCTCACTATTGCTTTTGGTTGCACCGGTGGTATACATAGATCAGTCATGATAGCGGAAACATTTAGTAAAGATATTTTTAGCAAAAAAATTGAGGTTTCCCTAGAGCATAGAGATTTAAAAAAATGATTGGTATTGTTATTGTAACCCATGGAAATCTTGCAAAAGAATTTATTGTTGCTTTGGAACATGTTGTCGGTAAGCAAAAGAATATAATTGATATTTGTATTTTTCCAGAAGATGATATGGAAAAAAGAAGATTGGAAATATTAAAGGCAATTGATAAGGTTGATTGTGGTAAAGGTGTTATTGTTACCACGGATATGTTTGGAGGCACACCGTCAAATTTGGCTATTTCAACGATTGTTGATGGGAAGACAGAGGTAATTGCTGGTGTTAATTTACCAATGCTTATTAAAATGGTGTCTTCAAGGACGGAATTAAACTTAGATCAACTTGTAAAAATTTCACAGGAATCAGGTAGAAAATATATTAATGCAGCCTCTAATTTTTTTGAGGACAAAAAAATTGACTGAGAGATTAACAGTTAAAAAAATTCAAATCACTAATAAGTTAGGTCTTCATGCTAGAGCAGCGGCTAAATTTGTAAAAATTTCTACAACTCTTTCCTCGCAGGTTTGGGTAAAATTTGGTAAATATTGCGTTTGTGGTACCTCTATATTAGGTCTAATGTCTTTAGCTGCTAAGCAAGGTTCTAGTATAGAAATTAAATGTAAAGGAAAAAGATCTTTTTCAGATCTGCAGAAACTAGTAGATTTAATAAAAAATAACTTTGGAGAAGAAAAAAGAGTTAAACAAACTAATGTTAAAGAAAAAATTTTTAAAGGTATAGGTGTTTCTTCGGGTGTTTTTATTGGAGAGTGTTTCCTAAAAGAACCAGTTGGATTGGCTTTTTCTCACTACAAAATTAGCAAGGATGATATTAGGAAAGAAGTTAAAAGATTTGATGGTGCTGTAAAAAAGTCGATACTTGAATTGAATAAATTAATTAAAAGTGTCCAATCAAAAAACTTATCAGGTAATAACGAGATGAAATTTATATTAGAGGCTCATGTTTTAATGTTGAGGTCTTCTAGTCTTGTTAATGATGCAAGAAAAAATATAGAAAAAAAATTAATAAATGCTGAATGGTCAATTGTTGATGAGCATAAAAAACACGAAGATCAGTATAAAAAAATAAAGGACAATTATTTCAGAGAAAGATTTGATGACGTCAAGGATGTTTGCAGACGTATTATTAGTAATTTGAAGGTTGATAAGTTAGGAAAAAAAACAAAACATGATTTAAACAATAAAATAGTCATTTCTGAGGAATTAAGTGCAGCTGATTTAATGGTAATTCAAAAAAATAAAATCTCGGGTTTAATTAGTGGCCAAGGTGGACCGGAAGGACATTTTGCTATTATTGCCCGTTCATTGTCAATCCCAACCGTTGTTGGTGTAAAGGGTATCTCAGATGTTCTCAAAAATGGTGAAAAAATAATTATCGATGGTGATAACGGTTTTGTAATCAGAAACCCAAATAACACTTCTGTACGAAAGTATTCAAATATAATTGAAGATCAAAATAATCAAAATTTAAAATTAAATTCATTCAAAAACATTTCTCCAATAACAATCGATAAAAAAAGAATTTTTGTTGAGGCAAATGTTGACACATCTCAAGAGGTAAAAGATGCTATGGGAAAAGGCATAGATGGAATTGGTCTTTTTAGAAGTGAATATTTATATATGAATAGAAAAAACTTGCCATCAGAAAATGAACAATTTCATTTGATAAAAGATTCTTTAAGTGAACTTAAAAATAAAAAAATTACAATCAGAACTCTTGATATTGGAAATGATAAGCAAATAGAATCTTTTGAAAAACTTATTCCTCCTTCACCAAATCCAGCTTTGGGGCTAAGAGCAATAAGATTAACTCTCGCATTTCCAAAGATTTTTGAAAAACAAATTTCAGCAATTTTAAGGGCAAGTTTTTTCGGCAGTCTAAGAATCATGCTTCCAATGGTTTCTAATGTAAGCGAATTTCTAGAAGCTAAGGAGATAATTTTAAACGTTAGAAAAAAATTAAAAAAAAATAAAATAAAGATTTCAAATAAAGTCCCTGAGATTGGAGTTTTAATTGAAACACCAGCAGCGGCTTTAATATCAGACTCTCTAGCAAAACATTGTGATTTTTTTGCAATTGGGACGAATGATTTAACAATGTATACATTAGCAATTGACAGGGGAGATGAAACTGTGGCAAAAATATATGATCCTGGGCACTTGTCTGTACTCAAACTAATTAAAATGACCTCAGAAGCTGGTAAAAATGCCAACATTCCTGTGAGTATTTGTGGTGAGATGGCTGGAGATGTATTCTTTACTGCCTTGCTCATAGGAATGGGTATAGATATACTGTCTATGAGTACGTCAAGAATATTAAAGGTCAAACAATTCATTAATCTTATCTCAGTGAAGGAGTGTTTTGAATTATCAAAAAGAGTAACTGAACAAATCGATAGTGGAGATATTAAAAAGCATTTAGAAAAGTTTAAAAAGCGAATTGAAAATAGAATTTAAAAAAAAGGAGAAATTATGAAAGATTTTAAGGTTAAAGATATAACTTTGGCAGAGTGGGGACGAAAAGAAATATCAATTGCTGAAACAGAAATGCCAGGATTGATGAAACTAAGAGAAGAATTCGGAGATTCAAAACCACTTAGTGGAGCAAGAATTGCTGGCTGTTTGCATATGACAATTCAAACGGCGGTCTTAATTGAGACACTTTTGGAATTAGGTGCAACAGTGAGATGGAGTTCTTGTAACATATACTCCACACAGGATCATGCTGCCGCTGCTATGGCAAAAGCTAATGTGCCTGTTTTTGCATGGAAAGAAGAAACTGAGGAAGAATTCTGGTGGTGTATTGAACAAACCATTAGTGGTCCAAATAATTGGAAGCCCAATCTTATTCTAGATGATGGGGGAGACTTGACAAAATTAATGCATGAAAGTTTTTCGGGACATTTAGACGGAGTTAAAGGATTATCAGAGGAAACAACTACTGGTGTTTTGAGACTTATAGAAATGGAAAAGCAAAATTTACTAAAAGTTCCAGCAATAAATGTCAACGATTCAGTAACCAAATCAAAGTTTGATAATAAGTATGGCTGTCGTGAAAGTTTAGTTGATGGTATAAGAAGAGCAACTGACGTAATGATGGCTGGTAAAATAGCATTAGTTGCAGGATATGGAGATGTTGGAAAGGGATCAGCAGAAAGTCTCAGACAGGCTGGATGCAGAGTAATAATTACAGAGGTTGATCCTATTTGTGCTTTACAGGCTGCAATGGATGGATATGAAGTGTCAACAATGGAAAATAGTGCAAAGAAAGCGGATATTTTTGTAACTGCTACTGGAAATGTAGATGTTATAACTGTTGACCATATGAGGGATATGAAAGATAGGTCAATCGTTTGTAACATTGGTCATTTTGACTCCGAAATTCAAGTAGAATCTTTGAGAAATTTTAAATGGCAAAATGTAAAACCTCAGGTAGACGAAATTGAGTTCCCTGACGGAAAAAAAATTATTCTCCTTGCTGAAGGAAGATTAGTTAATTTGGGTTGTGCAACAGGGCATCCAAGTTTTGTAATGTCTGCGTCTTTTAGTAATCAGGTATTGGCTCAAATTGAACTTTGGCAAAATAGTAAAAAATACGAAAATAAGGTTTATGTTTTACCTAAAAAGTTGGATGAAAAAGTTGCGAAACTTCATTTAGATAAGATTGGTGCTATGCTTACTCAACTATCTGAAAAACAGGGTAATTATATAAATGTACCAATTAATGGTCCATTTAAAAATGACGAATATAGATATTAAAGTTTATTAATACCTTTTGAAGTAGAATATTCGAAGCGAAGAGTTTTGTTTGGAAAAATTTTATTATAACATGAATGAGCAGCAATAGCAGCTTCAGAAAAACCAGTAAGTATTAGTTTCAATTTACCAGGGTATGTGCAGACATCTCCAACTGCAAATATACCCTCTTTAGATGTTTGACAATTAGACTGATCAACTGTTAAATTACCATTTTCAATGCTTAACTCCCAATCTTTTATTGGTCCTAAGTCAGAGGATAAGCCAAAAAATGGCAGAAAATAGTCAGCTTCAAGAGCAAGCGAATTATTGTCGAAATCTTTCACTATTACTTCAGCTAGCTTACCATCTATGCCAACTAAATTAGAAATTTGAAAAGGTATTACCATCTCTACAATTCCACTATTACAAATTTCTTTAAGTTTTGATACACTGTTAGGAGCAGCTCGGAGTTTCTCTCTTCTGTGAACAAAATATATTTTTTTGCAAATTTTTGACAATTCAATTGCCCAATCAACTGCCGAATCACCACCTCCGGCTATAACTAATTTTTTATTTTTGAAAATTGCTTTATTTTTCACCGAATAAAATACAGATTTATCTTCAAATTCAGAAATAAGTTCTATTGGTGGTTTGTTAGGCCCAAAAGCACCCGAACCGGCTGCTATAATTATACATTTTGCTATAATTATTTTATTCTCTGATGTTTTGATTTCAAACTTTTCATCAAAATTGTTAAGTTCAATAACTTTCTGATTTAGCTCAATTATTGGTTTGAATGGTTCAATTTGTAAACTTAAGTTTTTAATTAAATCAAGTGCTGAGATTTTTGGATAAGCAGGTATGTCAAAAATCGGTTTTTCAGGATAAAGAGCAGAACATTGTCCACCGATTTCATCAAGAGAATCAATTACCAAACTTTTGATTCCTAATTGGCCTAATTCAAAAACACAAAAAAGACCAACTGGTCCTGATCCAATTATTAAAACGTCGGTTTCTAAATTTTGATTATTCATATTAATTTTGTAGTTTTTAGCATTTATTTATTATATGAGTAATTTAATTTAAAATGAAAGATCAATTTAAAATATATTTACCAAACTTGAATGCTACGAAAAACATTGCAGAATTGTTAGCAAGACAAGCAAAGAATGGCTTTTTTATATCTTTAAGGGGTAGCTTGGGTACAGGTAAAACAACTTTCACAAGATATTTTATTAACTATTTTTCACAAAAAAAAATAAATGTTATTAGTCCTACATTTCCATTATTACAAATTTATAATATGCAAAAGTTTGATATATGGCACTATGATTTGTATAGACTAAAAAAATCATCTGAAATTTTTTATTTAGATTTCGAAGAAGCTTTGAACAATATTGTAATTATTGAGTGGCCAGAGATTATAGAGCCTTTATTACCCAAAAAAAGAATAGAAATACATTTTAAAGAAGATGTAAAGCGAAATTTATTCATGAAAGTTTTTTTGGTTGGTGATTTAAAATTGATTATGGATATATCGCAATGGAAATTTTAATTAAAAAATTAGAACATATACTTTTAAAAAAAAGATATAACTTTAATAAAATTACATTTTTAGCTGGTGATGCGTCAAATAGAAAATATTTTCAAATTACATCTAACGAAAATAATAATGTATTGATGTATGACAATACAAAAAGAGTTGGGTTAAATAAATTTATTTTAGCTACAAATATTTTAGAAGAATGTAAAATAAATGTTCCAAAAATCTACAATGATTATTCTCAACATGGCATATTAATAATTGAAAATTTTGGAGACAATAAATATGGAAATATTCTAAGTAAAAAAAATGAAGTTAAACTTTACAAGCTAGCAATTGATACACTTATTTTTATCCACAAAGATAAAAAAAAATATAAAATAGAAAGCTTTGATAATGATATATTATTTAAAGAATTAAATATTTTCTTTAAATGGTTTTTGCCTTATAACAAAAGAAATATTTCAGTATCCCAAAAAAGAAAATTAATTAACCTTTTCTCTGAATTATTTTCTCATTCAAACAAACTTGAGAAAGTTTTAGTTCATAGGGATTTTCATATTGATAATCTGTTTTATTTACATGAACAAGAGGGTCTAAGAAAATGTGCTTGGATTGACTATCAAGATATGTTGTTAGGACCAATTACTTACGATCTTATGTCTTTACTAGAAGACGCTAGAAAAAGCTTAAATTTGAAATTAAGAAAAGAATTATTTAATTATTACTTAGAAAACACGAATTTAAAGAATGAAGCTCATTTTAGACTCTCATATAAAGTTCTTGCATTGCAAAGACACCTAAAAGTTTTGGGAATATTTTGTAGATTAAATGCACGTGATTCAATACCAAATTATTTAATTCATTTACCAAGGATTAAAAACTACTTAAGAGATATATTCAAAGATAAAAAATTTTGTGAAATTGGAAAAATTCTTAAGCCACTTATATTTTAATAATTATGACAAAAAAACTTATTACTAATAAAGCGTTTATTTTAGCAGCTGGTTTTGGAAAAAGAATGTATCCAATTACAAAATTTTGTCCAAAACCACTTGTAGAATTCAAAGGTAAACCATTGATTCATCATTTAATTCAAAATTTACTTGACTTAAATGTGAATGAAATAATTATTAACTCTCATCATTTACATAAAGTTATGAGTAAATCTATAAAAAGTAATTTTGGATCAAGTGTAAATGTCATTGTTGAAAAAAAAATTCTCAATACAGGTGGTGGCGTAAAAAATGCAATTCGTCAGGGCTACTTTGAAGATCTGAACAAGCCTTTTTTTTTAATAAACGGTGATATTTATTTAACAAAAAAAAATTTTCTGGTTTTAAAAAGACTCTCTAATAGTTGGGAAACTAGAATGGAAGGTCTTATAACTGTAAAAACAAAAGAAAAACTTTTTGGATATAATGGACATGGAGATTTTGATTTTGAAGATGAATCAGACTCTGGCTTAATTCATAACAGAAATTTTAAAAAAAAATATGTATATTCTGGAATTACTCTTCTAAAACCAAATGTATTTATGAAAGTCCAACGCACTGAATTTCCACTTTTAGATATGTTTAATTTAATGATTAAAAATAATAAGTTATTTGGTTTAATTGATCAGGAAAAATGGTTACATTTGGGCACTGCTAATGATTTAAATAAAGCAAAAGGATTTGAATTCTGAGATGCACTTCATAATTTATGATTTCGAAACTTCTGGAAGATCATCACGCTTTGATCAAATTTTACAAGCAGGTATGATTTGTTACGACAAACAATTGAAAGAAATTAGTAGGTTGAATCTAAAGTCAAGACTTAACCCAGATACAATTCCATCCTTAGGAGCTTTAAGAGTAAATAAGTTATTAATTTCAGATTTACTAGAAGAAAAAAATACTTCTTATCAAATGATTAAGCATTTAAGAAATTACCTCACAAAATATAAACCTGTTACATTTTTGGGTTATAATTCAATTCATTTTGATGAAGAGTTTTTGAGACAATCACTTTGGGAATTTTTCCATTATCCTTATCTAACAAGTACAAACAATAACCTTAGAGGTGATATTTTTAATTTGGTTACTATGTCTCATGCCTTTGAGCCAAATTCAATTAATATTGAAAAAAATGATGAAGGTAAAATGCTTTTTAAATTAGAAAGTATTGCTTCAATCAATAATATAAAAATTAATAATGCCCATGAAGCAATATCAGATGTAGAAGCTACAAAGGGTGTCCTTGAGATAATTAAGAATAATTCTCCAAGCTTGTATTTTAATTTCATTGAAAATACAAAAAATTTAAAAATTAATCAAAAAATAAAACAAGAAGATTTTTTTTCATATTATGGCTATTATTTTAGCAATCATTATTATTACCTAATGACTTACTTATTAGATCATCCAATTTATAGTAATTATCTAATTGCATTTGATTTAAGATTTGACCCAAGGATTATTCTAGACCTAAATTCAAAAAGCTTGAATAATCTTTATTATGATAAAAAATTTGAAGGAAAAAACTTTAACTGTTTTAGAAAACTAAAATTAAATAAACAACCCGCAATTTTAAATTATAAATATTCAATTCAAAAATATCCATATAAAGATATTGAAATTTCTGAGATCAAAAAAAGAACAGAGCTAATAAAAAATTCAAATTTGATAAATGAATTACGGAAAATTCTGATAGCCGAGGCAGAGAATTATGAAAATATATGCGAATATGAAGAGGAAACAATTTACTCAGAAAATATTTCATTTCAAGATAAAATCATTATGGAGGATTTTGATAAAATTGCATGGGAAGAAAGATGGAAATTTGCCTCAAAATTTAAAGATCCTAGACTTCAGTTTTTTGCTGCAAAACATATCTACCGCAATCATCCAGAATTTTTACCTTTAAAGGTTTTCAAAAGAGTCCATCAAAAAATATCAGAGAGATTTAATTCTTTGAGAAAAGAAAAATTCACAACATTACCTTCAGCGATGGAAGAAGCAGATTCAGTGTCTTTTCATGCTGAAGAAGAAGAAACTAGTAGTTTTTTTTTAAATCAATTAGAACAATATAATATTTATATAAATTTTTTAAATTCATATTATAATGACCCTAATCCATCTGTAATTAAATTTGATAAATCATTATCAAAAAAACTTTTTTGTTAACAAAGGATATTTTATGACCGAAATACTAAACCTTAATCAAAGTAATTTTTCAACAATCATTCATAGTGAGAATAAACTAATTTTAGTTGATTTTTGGGCTGAATGGTGTGCTCCATGCAAAATGCTTGCTCCAATACTAGAAGAAATTTCTAAAGATCTAGAGGAGAAGATTCTTATT
>PBCD01000022.1 GCA_002717855.1 Rickettsiales bacterium | reverse complement strand
TTTCCAAAACAATTTCAGCTCTAGAAGAGGCTGGCCAAATACTTTTCACAATGTATAGTTTATCGCTCACATTATCAAAAATTAACATTAATGTGGGTCTAATAAAAATTGAATCAGGAATATTTAGATCGTCAATATTTTTTAAATCTATGTTTTCAAAATTTTGAATCATATCATAACCTATATATCCGAATAAACCTGAAGACATTGGAGGTAAATTTTTTGGAATAACAAATTTATTTTTCAAAAAAAATTTTCTTAAACTTTCTATTGGTGTTTCATTTTTAATTTTATCAACAGTGTTTTCTTTCAGATTTCGTACTAAACATTTTTTATTTTTACACTCCCAAATTAAATCAGGTTCTATACCTAAGAATGAATATCTACCTTTATTATTACCTTTTTCTACAGATTCAAATAAAAATGTATATTTATGATTTTTAAACTTTATTAAAGTTGAAACTGGAGTGTATAAATCAGCTGATAAAGTAGTAAATAGAACTTGGGGTTTACCGGAATCATATATTTTTTTAAATATCTTATGATTTGGAGAAAACGCTTCCATTTTTAATTCAGTGAGTCTATAACATCGTCATTTATGGAAATTTTATATTTCTGTCTCAAAATTTCTGAAAATTGAGCCAATAGATCTATGCTCATGTCATCTTCAATCCTTTTTGAAAAGTCTTTTATATCTTTCTTTTTTTCTTTATCGTAACCGTCTTCAATTAAAGCTACTTGAGCGATCAAAATTTCTTCTTTACCCTTATTATAGATTAAAACTTCATTCAAATTTGATTTAAAAATTTCACTTATTAGTGGTAAAGGAATTTCACTGTCATCAGGTTGAATCCTATTGAATGGAGACACACCTCGTAAATCAAGATTAAATTTCTTCGAAGCTTGTTCGATTGAGGTTTGGTTTATTGCATCCTTGATTTTGTTTGCCTTTTGTTTTGCAAGCTCAAATCTTTTATTTTTTTCAACATTAATTTTTAATTGTATTTTTGCTTCTTCAAAATTCATAAGCCTGGAAGGTATAATTTTTGTGACTATGCTTATTGCTAATCCTTCATCTTTATCTATATCAATTAGATTACCTTCTTCATTCTCTTTTTGACTAAACACTGATCTCAAAATTCTTTCATCCTGATATTCAGTATTTATTGATCCATCGATATTTTTTCCCTCTTTATCTATTGCAGATGCCGATATTAATTTAATATCTAGTTTTTCTGAAATTTCTTTTAGAGTATCTCCAGAAGATAGGAAATCTTCTACTTCGTCTTGCATATCATAAACAGCATCTTTTCCTTTTTCTAAAAGTAGCTCATTTTTAATAGAATTTTTAACATTTTCAAATGTAAGCTCTTCTCTTTCGTCTATATCTTTTACAAGAACAATATGCCACCCAAACGACGATTTTATTGGTTTTGAGATTTCATTTTTTGGTAATTTAAAAATATCCTTAACTATTTCATCAGGTAGCTCATCCCTTGTATTCCATCCCAAATCGATATCCTCTTTTGATTGGTTTGTGTACTTTATAGCAACATTCTCGAATGTCTTTTTATTATTTAATTCCTCAAATATTTTTTTTGCAATTGTCTGATTTTCAGCTAATATTTGTTTTATATATCTTCGTTCTGGTTTTATTAGGTCATCTTTTCTTTCCTCGTATAAAAGGGTTATTTCATCATCTGTAACAGTTATATTTTTAGCATATTTATTTGCATCTAATAACAAAGTTTCAACTTCTCTAAATTCATTGGTCATATAGAGATCTTTGTTTTTTTCAAACTCATTTTTTAATTCATCAAGTTGTGGTGTTTGAACTCTAATATCATTGATTGTCAAACTAACATAATTTACAGATCTTTCCTCCATATTATATCTTGCCAAACTTTCTTGGATTACATTCGGTAATTTTAAACTTGATCTTATAGTATCAACCATTTGTTCACGTGCAAGGTCTTGTCTAGTACCCTGAATGTAAGAGTCTTCATTGTAGCCGGATTCTGATATTAATTGTCTGAATATTAACTCACTAAATTGACCAAGATCGTCCCTAAATGAATCATCTTTGATTATTTTATCTCTCACATTTAAATCACTTACTGAGAGGCCAAGTTGGTTTGCTTCATTGTTAAATAAAGCTCTGTTAATTAGTGAACTTAATGCTCTATCAACATAACCAAATTGTCGTCCTTTTTCAATATCAAGAGATTGTCCTAATAGTTTTCTAATCTCTTCAGTTTGTCTGGTATAAAGAGAAAAAAATTCTCTTGAAGATACGTCGATCTTTCCAACTGTAGCAACAGAACTTTTTTTTGTATTGACTCCAATTAAGTCTTCCGTACCCCACATTGCAAAACTAAGTATTAAAATCGTAAGCAAGCTACCTAAGACAATTTTAACAAAAGAGTTTTTAGAGCTAATTCTTAATTTGGTTAACATTTTTATATTTTTTGTTTATCTTAATATTATTATTACACTTTTTAACATTTTTTATGAAAAAAGAAACAATTTTTATTGCTAACTGGAAGATGAACTTAAATATTAACACTTCTGAAGAATTGCTTAGTATTTCAAGAGAAATTATTAATGAGAATAACAAAAGTGTAAAACTAGTATTTTGTCCTCAATTTTTACTCATTCCAAACATCAGTAGATTTTTTGTTAACAGTTCAAATTTTTACCTTGGAGCACAAGATTGTCATTACAATGTTAATGGTGCATTTACAGGAGACTCAAGTATTGATCTATTAAAAAAATTTAATTGTAAATATATAATTGCTGGTCATTCTGAGAGAAGAACTGTTTATAAAGAGTTAAGTGTTGATATATTTAAAAAAATAAATCTAATTAACGAATTTTCACTTTTTCCGATTTTGTGTGTAGGAGAATATCTTGAAAATAGAAAAAATAAGAATTATTTAAATTTTCTTTCAAAACAAATTCTTGAGTCTATTCCTGAAAATACAAAGAAACTTTTAATAGCTTATGAGCCTATATGGTCAATAGGAACTGGAATAATTCCAAGTATGAAAGAGATAGAAGAAATAGCAGATTTTATTAAGTTTTGTGTAAATAAAAATTTTCCTGGTATTGAAAGCTTAAAAATTTTGTATGGTGGCTCAGTAAATTCAAATAATTTTGAAAAAATAATCTCAATTTCAAACATCAATGGTTGTTTAGTTGGAGGATCTAGTATCAAGGTAGAGGAATACGTAAAAATGCTAAAAAAACTAATTTAGATTGAAATTTAGAGATTTTGTTAATAATCTAAGTTAGATTATTTTATTTATTATGTTAGCAATTATTTTATCTTTTCATTTAGTTATTTGCGTATTTCTAGTTTTTGTCGTCTTACTGCAAAGATCAGAAGGAGGAGGCTTAGGTATAGGGCAATCAGGTGGTATTGGTGATTTTATGAGTAGTAGAGGTACAGCAAATTTTCTCAGTAAAACAACAAAGGCTTTAGCTGTTTGTTTTTTCTTAAGTAGTCTTGGTCTAGCAATACTTGCTAACAAAACATATAACAAAGAATCTATAATTGACTCTTCAGAAGATACTATAATTGACAGATTAGATATAATTCCAGAAGAATTTGATGTTGAATCCAGCGGCTCTGAAAAAGAAATAAATGTTCCAGTTGAATAATTTGGGTTTTTTAAAAGGATTTTTTTTTAGTTAATGACCAAATTCATCTTTATAACAGGCGGAGTAGTTTCTTCCCTAGGTAAAGGAATTGCGTCATCTTCAATCGCTTGTCTTCTTCAAGAAAGTAATTTTAAAGTTAGAATAAGAAAGTTAGATCCATACTTAAATATTGACCCAGGAACAATGAGTCCCTCTCAACATGGAGAGGTGTTTGTAACAGATGATGGAGCTGAAACAGACATGGATCTTGGACATTATGAGAGATTTACTGGTATAATATCAAAAAAAAGTGATAACATTACAACTGGAAAAATATATTCCGAGGTTTTGAAAAAAGAAAGAAGAGGTATTTTTTTGGGATCAACGGTTCAAGTAATACCACATGTAACTGATGAAATTAAAAATTTTATAAAAGCGGATTTAAACAAAGAAGATTTTGTTATTTGTGAAATTGGAGGAACAGTAGGTGATATAGAAAGTCTGCCTTTTTTAGAGGCAATTAGACAGCTTAGAAATGAATTAGATAGGCAAAACACTTGTTTTGTTCACTTAACTCTAATTCCTTTTATAGACTCTTCAAATGAGTTTAAAACAAAACCTACTCAACACTCAGTTAAGGAATTACTTAGCGTAGGTATACAACCAGATATTTTGCTCTGTAGGACTCAAAAACCCATAGGGAGGGAATCAAAACAAAAAATTTCGTTATTTTGTAACATTCCCTTTGAGTCAGTAATTATGGCAGTAGATGTGAATTCAATTTATCAAGTTCCAGAATCATTGCATAAAGAGCGAATTGAAAAAAGAATTTTTTCGCATTTTGGTATAAAACCAAAAAAGAAAATTGATTTAAAGTCTTGGAGAAGTTTTAATAAGAAAATTAATAAAGCTAAAGATGAACTAGATATTGCTTTAGTTGGAAAATACCAAAATTCATCAGAATCCTACAAATCTCTTAATGAAGCCTTATTTCATAGTGGAGTGTTTAACAATTTAAAAATAAATTTAAAATGGGTTGATTCAACATTGTTAAAAAATTTGAGTTATTGTAAAGAGTATTTATCACTAGTTGATGCAATTCTAGTTCCAGGTGGATTTGGAAAAAGAGGTGTTGAAGGAAAGATTAATGCTATTAAGTTTGCAAAAGTCAATAATAAACCATTTCTTGGTATATGTTTTGGAATGCAACTGGCCGTTGTTGAAGCAATGAGATCAATCAAAGGATATGAAAACGCGTCTTCTAGTGAATTTGGAAAGTGTAAAATACCAGTGATAGCATTAATTAATGAATGGCAGAAAAAAACAAAAATCCAAAAATTGGATAATGAAAATTTAGGCGGAAGCATGAGATTAGGTTCTTATAATTCAATTTTAAAAAAAAATACAAAAATTTTTAAAATTTATAACAAGATAAATATTACTGAAAGGCATAGACACAGATATGAAGTTAACAGAAATTTCATCCCCATACTTGAAGAAAATGGCACTATCTTTTCTGGCATGTCTCCTGATAAAAAATTAGCAGAAGTATTAGAAAGGTCAGATCATCCTTGGTTTGTTGGAGTTCAATACCATCCTGAATTAAAGTCCACACCCTTTAAACCTCATCCAATTTTTAACTCATTCATAAAATCAACATATTTATTAAAGAGGAGAAAATAGATGGTAAAAAGTTTTAATGTTAATGTTGGTAATATTTGTTTTTCAAACGACTCGGCAATAAAATTTATACTTGGTCCCTGTCAAATAGAAAGTAGAATGCACGCACTTGAAACCTGTGCAGAAATTAATGAAATTTGTTCTAAGTTAAAACTTGAATTTGTTTATAAAAGTTCATTTGACAAAGCAAATCGTTCTTCTCAAAGTTCATCAAGGGGGGTTGGATTAAAAGAAGGAATGGAAATATTCGATGAGGTGAAAGAAAAATTTAGTTGTCCAATCTTAACTGATGTACATGAAGCTAATCAATGTTCAATTGTTTCTAAGGTTGTTGATGTGATTCAGATTCCAGCTTTTTTGTGTAGGCAAACAGATCTTATTTTAGCTGCTGGAAAAACAAATTGTGCTGTCAATGTAAAAAAAGGTCAATTTCTGGCTCCTTGGGATATGAAAAATATAATTGAAAAACTCAAATACACTGGCAATGATAAAATAATGTTAACTGAAAGAGGTACCATGTTTGGTTATAATAACCTAATTACAGATATACGTTCATTGGTTGTAATGAGAAATTTTAACTATCCTGTAATTTTTGATGCTACTCACAGTGTTCAACTACCTGGAAGTGTAGGAAAAACATCAGGTGGTCAAAGAAAATTTGTTGAGAGTTTAGCTAAGGCAGCTGTTACAACTAAAATTTCTTCAATATTTATTGAAACACACCAAAACCCATCAGTAGCACCCTCTGATGGACAAACAATGATATCTCTAAAAGATCTTCCAAAAATATTACATTATATTAAATTATATGATAATTTAGCTAAATCTGAACATATAAATTGATTCAAATGGCTCAAATAATTTCAATAAAAGCAAGAGAAATAATCGACAGTAGGGGCGTTCCCACAGTTGAAGTAGATACTGAACTATCTGGGGGTGTTAGAGGAAGAGCTTCAGTTCCTTCTGGCGCATCAACAGGTTCATTTGAGGCACATGAATTGAGGGATGGTGATGATAAAAGGTTTTTTGGAAAAGGAGTTAAACTTGCTGTTGATCTAATCAATACAGAAATTAGGCAGACAATCATGGGATTCAATTCAACAAATCAACAATTAATTGACAAGACACTGATAGATCTCGATGGAACCAAGAATAAATCTAGATTAGGAGCGAATGCAATTCTAGGTACTTCATTGTCAGTTGCCAGAGCAGCATCAGCATCATGTGGTCTTCCACTTTATAAATATTTGGGTGGTATTGATAATGTTCTTCCAACGCCAATGATGAATATAATTAATGGAGGATGTCATGCTAATAATAAATTAGATTTTCAGGAATTTATGATTATACCTCACAATTTTAAAAATTTTAAATCTGCATTGAGAGCAGGGGTAGAAATTTTTCATATTCTCAAAAATAACTTAAACAAAAAAAAATTATCAATTTCTGTTGGAGACGAAGGAGGATTTTCACCTGAAATATCAAATAACAGAGAATGTCTTGATCTAATTGTAAAATCTATTGATCAGTCAAATTATAAAATTGGTAAAGACATATTCTTAGGTTTAGATGTGGCTTCCACTGAGTTTTTCAAAGATAAACAGTACTATTTGAATGGAGAGAATTTGACTCTTAAGCCAGGGGAGTTGATAAAATATTATGAAAGTTTATTAAATGAATATCCTATAATTTCAATTGAAGATCCTTTGTCAGAGAATGAGTGGGATTCATGGAAGGAACTAACAGAAATTCTTGGAAAAAAATGTCAATTAGTCGGTGATGATTTATTTGTTACTAATCCTCAGAGGTTAAAAGATGGAATTAAAAAAAAATGTGGAAATACAATCTTAATTAAATTAAATCAAATTGGAACATTGACTGAGACTATAGAAACAATAAAAATTGCAAAGGAAAACAATTATAATACAGTTATATCACATAGATCTGGTGAAACAGAAGATACATTTATTTCTGATTTATCTGTTGCTTTGTCTGCTGGTCAAATTAAAACAGGTTCATTATCAAGAATTGAGAGAATAGTTAAATATAATCAATTATTGAGAATAGAAGAGGAAAATGATCAATTTATTTCATATGCAGCAACAGTACCATTTAGGAGATTTATGTGATAAAGCGATTTCCATTTTCAAAGATTTTAAATATTTTCCTGTTTTGTTTATCAATTTTTATTTTATTAAATCTTTTTTTTGGTGAAAGAAATATTTTTATATTAGAGAAAAAGAATAAAGAGATAATTAAAATTAAAAATGAAATAAAACTATTAGAGAATCAAAAAAAAAAAATTCAAAATGAAATTAGTATGTTTAAAAAAAATAATAAGGATTTCCAAGAGTCGATTATTAGAGAAAAACTAAATTATAAATCAAAGGATGAAGAAATAATATATTATTAAAATTTTTTAATTATCTTCAAAACTTCTTTAATCATTAATTCTACAGACTTATTTCTAATTTCAGTTCTACTTAAATTATTAAACATTTTTTTAATAGTTTTAATGTTTCCATTTAAATTGAATGAAAAATATGAAGTTCCTATTGGTTTAAAATCGCTTCCACCATCCGGCCCAGCTACTCCAGTTGATGAGACTGAAATAAAATTTTCAGCTTTTGAATAATTTTTTATAATATTTTTTGCCATTAAAATTGAAACTTCTTCACTTACTGATCCATACTTTTTTAAAGTAATTTCTGGAATATCAAGAAGTTGTTTCTTTGAATTATTTGAGTAAGAAACTATTCCTAAAATAAACCTTTTTGAAGAACCTGAAATGGATGTAACATAAGATGAAAATAAACCTCCAGTAAAAGATTCAGCACTAAATAAATATATTTTTTTTTTTATTAATATTTCCAATAATTCTTTTGTTTGATAAATTAAAAGCTTTGATTCTATATCCATTTTACAAGTATAATAATAAAACCTGAGAAAAGACCAGCTAAAATATCATCCATAATTAATCCATAGGCATTTTTTTTTTTATCATAATAATTAATTGGAAAAGGCTTTAGAATATCAAAAATTCTGAAAAAAATAAAAGCCAAAAAAAATTCAAAGATATTTTGCTTGCAAAATAAAATTGCAACTGTTTGACCAATATATTCATCAATAATAATATAACCAGGATCCTTATCCTTTAATTTAGTTAATGTCTTCTTTAAAATAAAATATGAAAAAATCGTAAAAAAAATTGTAAAAAAAATTATTATTAAGTAATACTTTTCAATAGTGAACCAAAGAGGAATTAATATTATAAAAGAAGCTAAGGTGCCTGGCGATTTGGAAACATAACCCAAACCAAATGAGGTGCAGAAATTTAATAAAAATCTATCCATTTTTTGTAAATATTTCAGTAGTAACAGTTGCTTGAGCTGCTATACCTTCACTTCTTCCCAAAAAACCAAGTTTTTCTGTTGTAGTAGCTTTTACGTTAATCCTATTTTCATTAATTTCCAATAATTTCGAAAGATTTTTTTTCATTTTAATTTTATATTTATACATTTTTGGTTCTTCACATATTATCGTCAAATCAATACTTTTAATTTTTGCATTTTTTTCTTTGAGTATATCTTTTGCAAATTTTATAAAAATAGAAGAGGGAGCTCCTTTCCATTTACTATCACTTGGTGGAAAATGTTCTCCTATATCGCCTTGCCTAACTGAACCAAGTATTGCATCAACGACTGTATGAAAACCAACGTCTGCATCAGAGTGACCTTTTAATTTTCTATTAAATGGAATTTTAACACCACAAATTATTACATACTTTCCAGCTTCAAATCCATGTACATCAAAACCAGTACCAACAGAAATTTCTTTGTGATTATCTAAAATCATTTTAATAAATTTTATATCATTTTTTTCAGTGATCTTTATATTATTTTTATCCCCCAAAATAAACTTCATTTGAATATTATTTTCCTCTGCTAAACTTGAATCATCTGTGAAATTATCTTTTGAAGATTTATTATGTGCATCTAATATTTTTTTAAAAGGGAACGATTGAGGTGTTTGAATTTGATAAATGTTTTCTCTTGAAATATTTTTAGATTCTTTTTTTTTAAAATTAATATATCTTAAAGAATCATTAACTTTCAAAACTGGAATGGAACCAATCGATAAAGTGGTACATGCAATTAGATTTTTAATTAACTCTTCATTTACAAAAGGTCTGGCACAGTCATGAATCAACACAATGTCTGGTTTAAGTTTTTTTGCGAAATTTAAGCCATTTTTTACGGACTCTTGTCTGGTTTTACCTCCTAAGGTAAAAAATATTTTTTTTGTTTCTAACTTTCTAACTTCCCTAGATATTTTCTTAGAATGAACGATCACAATATTATTTATTTTTTGTACGTTTAAGAATTTTCGAATATTAATGTCTAGTAAAGTTTCATTTTCAATTGAAAATAATTGTTTTGGCTTGGTTTGATCGAATCTTTTTCCTGAACCAGCGCTTAAAATAATTACTGTTATTTTTTTTGCCATTTTATTTTTAGTTGTTTAAAGACTATATTATATTAAATTATGAATATTTTTCTTGCTTATAATTATATATCTGCATTTATTCTGTGCTTATTCATTTTTATTTCATTTTTAGAAATTGAAAGAAAATTATCAATAAATAAAATTTTATTTTTTGTATCTTTACTTTTTACAACATTTTCTGTGTTTATAAATTATAAATTACTTTTGAGTTCAGAGTATGCTAACAATTTAAACATAATATTATCATTTTCCTTACAAATATCATTTTTTTTGTATTTTATAAGTTGTCTTTTTGATTTTAGTTTTATAAGAATGAGATTTTTTTTTATTCCATACTTTTTCATAATTTTTATGTTAATAGAACTTATGACATTTAGTAAATTTTTTAATATTAAACTTACGTTTATAAATAATGATTTTTTATTTTTTCATATAATATTATCATTTTTAGCTTATTCGTTTCTATCTATTTCAGCTATTTCATCTGTAGCAATATATTTACAAGAAAAAAATTTAAAAATATCTAACTATAATTCGAATTTTTTTTTTAATTCACTACCATCAGTTTATGATAGTGAAAAAATAACAATAAAACTTTTATATTTGACTCAAATTTTTCTTTTATTTTCACTATTCACAGGTTTTTATTATTCTTCTAAGATTTCTAATAATCTTAATGATTTTTTCAACGAAAAATCTATTTTAAGCTGTATCACTTTTTTTTTAATTTGTTTACTTTTACTAATAAGATTTTTTTTTGGTATAAGTGGTAAAAAAGTTTTTAATCTAGTTTTATTGTCATACTTTTTAATTAATTTAGCGTATTTTGGTATCAAATTATTATAAATTTTTATTATGCTTATCAGAAATATAAAACTTCCAAATAATATTTTATTAGCACCAATGTCAGGAGTAAGTGACGCTCCTTACAGGAAAATAGTTAAAAAATTTAATCCTGGATTAGTATTTTCTGAGATGATAGCTAGTAGAGCTTTAATCCATAAGAATATAAAGACGCTCAGAATGGCAAAAAAAAATAGCAATGAGATTCTTGCAATTCAAATTGCTGGTTGCGATCCTGACGTCATGTATGATGCAGCTAAAATTTGCGAGGACCAAGGAGCTGACATTGTTGATATCAATATGGGTTGTCCAGTAAAAAAAATCGTTAACGGATATGCAGGCTCAGCTTTGATGAAAGATGAGAATTTGGCTTTAAGAATTATTGATTCAGTATGTAAAGCAATAAAAATTCCTGTAACTCTAAAAATGCGTACTGGTTGGGATGATAACAATAGAAATGCTCCTAAGATTGCCAAAATTGCTGAATCTTTGGGTGTTTCCTTAATTACCGTTCATGGTAGAACAAGATGCCAGATGTTTAAGGGAAAGGCAGATTGGGCTTTTATAAATAAAGTAAAACAAGAAGTAAAAATTCCTGTTATTGCAAACGGTGATATTGAAAGTTTTAAAAATGTTCAAGATATTTTGAAAATCTCAAAAGCCGATGGACTGATGATAGGAAGAGGATCATATGGAAAACCATGGATATTTGAAGAAATCCAGTCACAACTCTCAAAGAAATCTTATGAAACACCAAAGATTTCAACAATAAGAGATATAATAAATGAACATCATGAATTGTGCCTTGATCATTATGGGGTTGAGGTAGGTTTAAAAAGTTTTAGAAAACATTTATGTTGGTATTCAAAATCATTAAAAAACTCAAATTATTTCAGGCAAGAAATTAATAAAACTTTAGATCATCGAAAAATCACGAGCTTAATTAATACTTTTTTTAAAAATTAAAACATAACAATGCTAAAAAATAACGAAAAAAATGAATTTCTCGAAATTATTGAATTTTTGAACGATGCAATTATGGTAATTGAAAAAAAAAATAAAAAAATAAAATTCGTAAATTATAGATTCGAAGAATTATTTAACACAAGTAAAAAAAATTTAAAAAACAAAGATATTGATTTTTTTTTTAAAGGTACCTCAACTATTTTAGATTACATAGGTAAATCAATATCAAAACAAGAATCATATAGTTTTGGAGATATCAAATTTAGTTTTGATGCGCAAAATTTTAATGTATGTCTAGATATCATTAATAAGATTGATTACGAAAATATAATTATGGTTATAAAATCAAATAAAAAAAAAAATTTTTATAATATACCTTTCGAAAATAAATTTGAGTTTTTTGATGATTTTATTTCTAAACTAATAAGTTACATAATTAATCCGATATCTAATATTAAAGGTTCAGCTCAATTATTACAAAAAGTTGAATCAAAAAACACTGATTTTTATGAAATTATCATCAAGGAAGCAAATAAATTGGTGAATTTTATTAAAATATTTGAGCCCAAACAACCTAACTTAAAAAAAATTAAAAATAACTTTAATATCCATGAAATAATTAGAAGTGCTGTCAAAAACATCGACAGTGTAGCTATTAATAAAATACAGTTAATTGAAAATTTTGATCCATCACTTCCAAATGTTTCAATTAATAAAAAAGAATTAATTATTTTATTTGAAGAATTAATTGCTAATGCTTTAGAATCTATCTCAATAGAAGATGGATATATAAAAATTTCAACATCTTTTTATTTTGGTGAAGTTCAAATTATCCCAAACATAAAAAAAAATATATCCTCAAATTATATTCTAATTCAAATTGAAGATAATGGAAGTGGAATTAAGGAAGAATTTGAGAATCAAGTTTTTCTTCCTTTCTTTTCTACAAAGAACAGAAAAGGCTTAGGTTTATATCAAGCAAATAAAATTGCTATAGAAAATGATTGTGCAATTCAATTTCATTCAGAAAGAAACATGACAACTTTTAAGATTTGGATCCCCTTATAATGGAAAATAATATTCTAATTATTGATAGTGATATTTCTTTAAAAAAGATTTTGGTTAAGTCCCTTAGTGGTGCAAAGAATGTAATAAGAGCTGTCTCAACTATCTCCGAAGCGTGGGTAGAAATTTCTAAAAATTTTTATGATTTAATTCTTATGGATATTGAACTACCAGATGGCGATGGTCTAGAATTTGTGGAAAAAATTAGAAAAAAAAAACTTTCAACAAAAATTATTGTTATAAGTGCAAAACATAACATATTGACAACAGTCAAAGCCAGTGAATTAAATGTTTACGAATATATAAGTAAACCAATTGATTTAAATGATTTGATAATAGTTGTTAGTAGATGTTTGCAAAAAGATAGATCTAATACTCATCAATTAATTGTTGATGATGAAAAACTTCCAATGATTGGGAATTCTCAAGCTATGCAAAGTGTTTATAGAACTATTGCTAAACTAATGAAGACAGATCTCACAGTTTTGATCACGGGTGAATCAGGTACTGGAAAGGAATTAGTTGCTAAAGCAATACATGATTACAGTAGTAGGGTTAACAAAGATTTTGTTGTTTTAAATATGGCGGCAATTCCAAGAGATTTAATTGAAAGTGAACTTTTTGGTTATGAAAAAGGTGCATTTACAGGAGCTGAGAAAACGACAATAGGGTATTTCGAAAAAGCAGAAAAAGGCACTCTTTTTTTAGACGAAATTGGTGATATGCCCTTTGAGGTACAAGCAAGATTACTGAGAGTTTTACAGATGGGAGAATATTCTAGAGTTGGCGGTAGAGAAGTTATAAAGTCCGATGTGAGAATCATATCAGCAACCAATAAGAATCTTAAAGAGTGTGTGGAAAGTGGAACATTCAGAGAGGATTTATATTATAGACTAAATGTGGTGAAAATAAATGTTCCTCACTTAAGAGATCGAAAAAGTGACATAATCCTTCTATCAAATTTCTTTTTAAAAAAATTTTCAAATGGTTCAAAAAAAATTAATGAAGATTGCATAAAATTATTAGAAAAATATAAATGGCCTGGAAATGTAAGAGAGTTAGAAAATTTTTTTAAGAAAATTTCAGTATTGTATTCTGACAATCAAATTACCACAAAAATCATAGAGGAAGAACTTAGCGATATTGACGAGTCCAGTCATGATCAAATAAGTGAAAATTCTATATCAGATAGTATGATAATTCATCTCAGTAATTTTTTTGAAGCACTTAATCCTGATGATGATAATTCAACACTGAACTTATATGAAAAACTGTTAACTGAATTCGAAAAACCACTAATCGCTAAGGCTTTGGATTTTTTTAATGGTAATCAAATTAAAACTGCTGCGATGCTTGGTATAAATAGAAACACTTTAAGAAAGAAAATAAAAGACTTAAAAATTATATTAAAAAAATGAGCATAAAAGATATTTTTCTGAAAAATAATTTAAATAATATTGGTGGAAAAGAAAATATAGTCTTGTTGATACTGTTTCTTTTTTCTTTTTTTTTAAGTCTCTTTATCTTTTTAATTATTTCAGGTTTTTTTAATTACGATACAAAACTTGTAAATGTTTCTTTACTTTTAATTTTAAATTCAATTCTAGTTTTTTTAATAATAGTTTTTATTTCCTACAAGGTGAGAAATTTACTATTATTTCGAAAAGAAGGAAGATCAGGCTCTTATTTGCAAATTCAATTAAGTTTATTTTTTGCAATAATTACATTCATACCATCAATATTTGTCACTATATTTTCTCTTCTTTTTTTTGATCAAGGAATTAAAACTTGGTTTACTGAAAAAGTAAATACAGCGATATCTGGCTCGAAATTTATATCTGAGTCTTACTTTAAAGAGCATAGTAACAATCTCAAAAATGACATATTATTTCTTAGTAAAGAAATTAATAATGAA
>PBCD01000021.1 GCA_002717855.1 Rickettsiales bacterium | reverse complement strand
GGTATATTCAACAATATGCGGGAATAGCTCAGTGGTAGAGCATCACGTTGCCAACGTGAGGGTCGCGAGTTCGAATCTCGTTTCCCGCTCCAGTTAAAAATTATTTTTTATATAAATAGTAAATATAACACAAATAAATGAAGATTTTTTCTCTTATTAATTATATTTACAAGGGGTAAGAGATATATTTTCCTCCCTAGGGATAATCTCTTACCTAACTTCTTCAAGTTTATACAAATTACTTTTTTAACTTATTGCTAAAAAAAAATTAATTGAAAACTAAATCCTGAAAACTCCAAATGTTCTTTTTTAAAATTAATGAATTTAGTTAATCTATTTGTTAAGCTTAAAATGTTATGATGAAAAATTATGAATTTATACTTACAAAAAAAAAATATCTAATCTTCATATTTTTTTTTTTCTTTAATATTCTTAAAGCAGAGGAAACTAATCTTAATTTTGAATTCTGTAATGATGATAAGCTTACGAATAAACAAGAGTTTTTATGTAATCAAGACAGAATGCATAAATCTGTGATAGAAAATCCGTTGCCTTTTATTCTTTTTTATTTATTTTCAATTTTGATTATTGCATTTTTTTTTCAGTTAACTGTTAAAGATATGAAAAAGAAAATAGAATCAAAGAAAAAAGAAGATGATAATAGAAAATAGTATTGTTACCAATATTTTTTATTGCCTTGTTATTCAATTAATAACTCTAGTATTATCCATTGAAATTTCAAAGTTATTTAATATTAAAATAATGGAATTTAAAATTATAAATTTTTATGAGAGGTCAAAATTTATTAAAATTGTCTCATATACTATCTTTATTATTACTTATTTAATTGCATCTTTTATTTTTTTATCGATAAAAGGTGTACTTGGTTTAGAATTATTAAATTTAGTTTTTTTTTTAATTATAATTTTTGAGCTATTTATCAAAATAGGAAACTCAAGGCGATTTATTGGTTGGTTAGGAGATGGATTAGATAAAACACTGAGATCATTTATGATGTTCATAATTTCTTTGAATGTAATTTACTTTTTAACAAGAATAACTCATTCAATATTACTTATAAAATAAAGAAAATTTTAGAGAAAAAGGTCAAAAATGAGTTTACTAAAAAATAAAAAAAAAATTTCAAAAAAAAATTACCTTTTTATCTTTGCCATTTTAATGTCATCTGTTACTAGTTCGTGTGTTTCTGGCCTAACTTTATTCTTTACTGGAATTATATCTCAAGATTTTTTTGAACTTTGGGCTTCTTCTTTTATTAGATCATGGCCAATTGTTTTCTTTTTAATCCTAATTTTTGTGCCTTTAATTAATAAATTTTTATCACTTTTTTTTATTAAAAATGAAGATAAAAAATAAAGAATTAAAATTTTGGTATCTATTTGATTTTGGACTTTCTGCATATCCTACACTTATCCTGACCTTTTTTTACGCGACTTTTTATGTAAATAACATCGCCATTAATGAAATTAAAGGAGCATCTGAATGGGGATTTACAATTTCTTTAAGTAGTTTATTCACAGCAATTATTTTGATGACTTTTTTAAATAACAGAATATTTAATTTAAAAAAAAAAATATCAATAAATTATTTTTTTTTCTTTTTTTATACGATATGTCTAAGTGTCAGTATGTTATTCTTTTTCGACAGTAAAGAATACCAAATACTTCCGTTACTTTTTATTTTAATTTCATTTATCTCATTTGAGATTTTAAATTTATTTTATAATGTAACCCTACACATGGTTGCCAAAAAAAAATATCAAGGGAGTGCGTCAAACATTGGTTGGGCCTTTGGATACTTTGGAGGTCTGTGTGCTTTAGGGACAGTATTTTTAATGTTGCTCAATAATAATTTAAATTTATTACCTTTTATATTTTCAATTAACTTTGTCGGTCCATTTATAGCCATCTGGGTGATATTATTTTGTTACCCGTTGTTAAACATTATGAAAAATAAATATTTGCAAATAAGCGAAGATTTAAAAATTTTTAGTTTTTTTTTAAATAAAAAAATAAAAAATTTTATTTTTTCATATTTTTTTTTTAACAATGCTATTATCTCAGTTTTCGCTTTCGCGAGTCTTTATGCTAGTTCAATCTATGGCTTAAAGCAGGAGAAAATATTAATTTTAGGAGTTTTAATTAATCTTTCTGGTGTATTAGGGTGTTCTCTATTTGCACTTTTTGAAAAGAAAATCAAATCTGAGAAAAATATTTACAAGTGTCTTGTTGCTCTAACTTTATTAACCTTAGCACTATTAATAATTGAAAAAGTTAGTTTTTTTTGGATAATTTCACTTCTAATTGGCTTTTTTATCGGTCCAATTCAAGCTTCAAGTAGGTCATTCCTTTCAACAAATATATCATCAGTTAATCAATTTAGTAATTTTTCAATTTACTGCGTTATTGGAAATATCTGCTCAATATTAGGACCATTTTCTATTGGTATCTTGATACATTTAACAGATTCTCTAAGATTAGGTTTTTTGTTAATTCCTATTTATTTTTTTATTGGTTTAATTTTTTTAAAAAAGATTAGTGCTTAAAGTTTCTTATGCCTGTGAAAACCATCTTTATTTTTTCATTATTAGCTTTTTGAATTATTTCTTTGTCTCTTATTGAACCACCCGGTTGGACAATCAATCCGAGAGACACTTTCTTGCACAAATCAATTATGTCAGAAAAAGGAAAAAAGCCATCAGATACAAGAACTACATTTTTTATATTTTTAACTTTTTTAAGACCTTTTTTAATTGCATGATTGGCGGCTTCAATTCTATTAGTTTGTCCAACTCCCATACCTAAAACTTTTTTTCTTTCTACCAAAATCACTGCATTTGAATTTACGAATTTACATACTAAAGAACCAAAGAGCATATCTTCTATTTCATTTGAGTTTGGTTTTTTTTTCGTAACAAAAGCTAGATCTGTTTTCAAAATTTTTCTGGTATTTCTCTCTTGTACCATTAAAAAATTTTGAGACGTTTTTATTTCATAATTTTTTATTTTTTCTGTTTTCTTTTTATACTCTATAAGAATCAGATTTTTTTTTTTAATTAAGATTTTCCTTGCTGATTTGCTAATTTTCGGAGCAATTACTATTTCTGTAAAGTTTTTTAAAATTTCCTTTGATGTTTTTGTATCTAAGGTTTCATTGAAAGCAACAATCCCACCAAAAGCACTGACTGGATCAGTATCAAAAGCTAATTTATAGCTTTTATCTTGTGAGTTGCTAACTGCCACTCCGCATGGATTTCCGTGTTTGACAATTACGCATGATGATTTAGTAAGTTCGAAAGCTAAAGAAACAGCAATATCAATATCATTAATGTTATTAAATGACATTTCTTTCCCAGACAATTGATTCAGATTATTCTTGCCGAATTTAAAAATACTAGCTTTTTGATGTGGATTTTCTCCATACCGAAGGTTCCTAATTTTTTTCATGGGTAATGCTGCATCATCACGAAAAAAACTATCATCTTCTTCGTTAAACCAGTTTGAAATTACACTTTCATAGTATGCTGTATATCTAAATGCTTCTCGGGCAAAGTTTTTTCTTATTTTGAGGTTTATGTCCTCTTTTTCTTTTAAAATTTTTGTTAATGAAATTATTTGTGATTTTGAAACTACAACTAAAACATGTTCAAAATTTTTGGCCGCTGATCTAATTAATGTTGCTCCTCCAATATCAATGTTTTCAATACAATTTTCAATACTTTCATTTTTGTTAATTGATTTTTCAAAGGGATATAAATTTACGATTACCAAATCAAAGAAATCAATATTATTTTTTTTACAATCACTAATATGTTGCCTTTTTGATTTCTTAGCAAGTATCCCGCCGTGAACTTTAGGATGCAAAGTTTTGACCCTTCCATCGAGCATTTCTGGGAAACCGGTTAAATTTGATATTTCAGTTACATCTAAGTTATAATTAATTTTATTTAAATATTCTGAAGTACCACCAGATGAATAAATTTTTATTTTATACTTTTCAAAGAAAGGTGCTAATAAATCTAGATTAGTTTTGTCATATACAGAAATGAGTGCTTTTTTTATTTTAAACATTATTACTCAGCAATATATTCAGGAAGATTTTTTTTTAGTAATGAAACAGAATCTTCTGTCAAATTGTCTTTAATATTTGTAATTAATAGATCAATATCTTTTTTAATTAAAGGAAAAAGTAGAGTATTAGTCTCAAGTATTCCCTCCTCTGACGTTTGTTTTATCTTTTCTTTTTTGTAAAATAACTCTTCATGAATTTTTTCACCTTTTCTTAATTGTGTGAATTTAATTTCTATATGTTCTTTTTTATCGGTGTTAATAAGTTTAATCATTTTCTCAGCAAGATCTAAAATTTTTACTGGTTCTCCCATTTCAAGAATGTTGATTGAACCATTACTTTTAGACTTCATAACAGAGGAAATGAGCACTAGTTCAACTGCTTCTCTTATCGTCATAAAAAATCTCGTTACTTTTGGATGAGTTATTGTTATTGGCCCGCCTTTTTGTATTTGTTTCTCAAATAAAGGGATCACAGAGCCTGTAGAACCAAGGACATTTCCAAATCGTATAATTTTAAAATTTGTCGTAGAATTTTTGCTAATCATTTGTATATATTTCTCACATAATCTTTTACTTGCTCCCATTACATTTGTTGGATTGACTGCTTTATCTGTTGAAATAAATATCATCTTTGAGACCTTATTTTTTTTACAGATATTAGATAATTCTACTGTTGACAAAAAATTATTTTTTAATGCTTCGAGCGGATCATCTTCAACAAAAGTTATATGTTTTAATGCTGCAGCATGAAATACAATTTGTGGTTCATATTTTTTTATAGTGTTTTCCATTTTCTTTTTATTTTTAACATCACCTAAAATTGAAACTATATTCCCTGATTTTAATACCTCTAAAACTCTATAAAGATTGTATTCATTTTGCTCATATATAATTAATTTTTGTGGTTTAAATTTAATTATTTGTCTGCATAATTCACTGCCTATGCTACCACCTGCCCCAGTAACTAGAATAACCTTATCTTTTATTTCTATCAATTTATTTATGTCATGAGTTTTTTGCGATCTTCCAAGAACATCTTCAAAAACTATAGGTTTTGTAGTAAATTTATTAAAAGAGGTTTCTTTTAAATCGTTAATTTGAGGCAATTGACCAATAGCAAGACCATTATTTTTTGAGAAAATGAATAAATCTTCAACTTGTTGAGAATTTAATAAATGATCAGCAATAATAACTCTTTGAGGTCTAAGTTTCTTTTTTTGCAAGATATTTTTTAACTTATCCAATGAATTAATTGTGCTAATGATAGGTATGTTATGAATTCTCCTTCCAATTGACATGTTCCTTGATCCTAGAATTGCAATAACTTTAAAAGGCGAGTTTTTTTCTCTATTTGCTGCTCTAATGAACAACTCAGCTGAATCTTCTTCACCTACAACTATAACAGGAACCTTATTTGAACCTTTATGAACGCCAATTTTATCCTTAATAATTCTGTATATGAATCTTGGGGATGCTACCGCAAAAAAAGAAACAAAAAACAATAAAAAAGGGAATGATCGAGGAATATTTTCAAGTCTAATTGAAAGAAATAAAGCAGCTAATATAAATAGTGTTGAAGCAAATAAACTTTTAGTTATAGAAGAAATTTCTTGAATTGAAGCATAACGCCATATTCCGTGATATAACCCAAATCTATTTAAAAGAAAAAAATTTAAGGTTGCAAAAAGAATCATGTAAGGCCATAAAAATCCCAAAAAATCTAAGCTTTGATTTTCCAATCTAATCCATAAAGCAAGAAAAAATGATATACAAAGAATTGTAAAATCATGAAAAATAGTTAATAAAATTTTGGTATTCTTGAAGATCATATCTAGGTTTTTTTCTTACTGAGCCAAAAAAGAAGACTTAAAACAATTAAAATAGAACAAATCAAAATTGGAATTTTATTGTTTGTATATAATAAAGCAAATATAATTAAAATAGAGTTTACTGTTGTGATCTTTAATAATACTTGCTGATGACTCCATCCACTTCTCACTTTTTTTTGATAAAAATGTTCGCTATGAGCTTTAAATATATTTTTTTTTTGTAAAATTCTATTAGCTAAAGTTAATGAGGAGTCGAGTATATAGTATAGAAGAAGTATCATAGTAGGGATAAAGTTATTAAGTTTCAATAAACTTAAAATACAAATACCACCAATTAAAAAACCTATTGGTATGGAACCACAATCACCTAAAAATATTTTTGCAGGTGGTTGATTCCAGTATAAAAAACCTAATATTGATGAAAAAAAAATTAAACCCAAGTATTTAAATTCTAACAACATCTCTGAATTTAAACTTAAAATAATTATACCCAAACTAAAAGTAATAAGTTGAGAGGCTGAGATTCCGTCAATACCATCCATGAAATTAAATAGGTTTGTTATCCATAACCACATAATTATTAAAAGTATTTTAATTATTAATTTTAGTAACTCATTTTTATGAAACAAATTTAGTTGTGAAAAAGTTTTTTCCATAAATTCATTAATATAAGTATCAAAGAATTGTAACACTAAAGTAATTGAAATAATTTGAATCAAAAGCCTTAATGAACTAGGTAAATTAAAAATGTCATCTAAAAAAGATGTTAAGAATAAAACGATAGTAAAATAACAAATATATTTCCATGGCTCTGATTTAATTAGATCTAAGTTAATGAAAAAAAATATTGAAACAATTATGATTGGTACTATTATAAGCCCAGCACACTTTGGTTTAGGTATGTTGTGATTACTTCTTTTTTGAGGAATGTCTAAAATATTTCTTTTGTTTAAAAAGTTAATTAAAATTTTTAAACTAAAAATCGTCAGAAAAAGAATAAATATTGGATAAAAAAATAAATAAGATAGATTCATATTCAAATTTACATTTAATTAAAATGAAAAATATTACATGAAAATAAAAGAAATTGCCATTATTGGTTTAGGATATGTTGGTTTACCATTAGCGATATCACTTTCAAAAAAATATAAAGTGTTCGGATTTGATATAAATAAAAAAAGAATTCAAGAATTAAAAAGAAATTCCGACTCAACCAACGAAGTCAGTAAAGATCAATTAAAAAAATCCTTTCAAAAAGGCTTTGAGGTATCATTTGAAAAAGATGGATTGAGGCAATCTAATATTTACATAATTACGGTTCCAACACCAGTTAATTCTAAAAATGAGCCTGAATTAAAACCATTACTCAACGCTTGTAAAACTGTAGGCGAAAATATAAAAAAAGGTGACATTGTCATATTTGAAAGTACTGTTTACCCAGGTTTGACCCAAGAGATTTGTGGAAATGAGTTGCAAAAATATTCTGGGCTTCATTTAGAAAAAGACTTCTTTTTAGGGTATTCTCCAGAAAGAATAAACCCAGGTGATAAAATTCATACAGTTGATAAGATTGCAAAGGTAATTTCATCTGAAAATCACAATGTAGAAAAAGTTCTCAGAGAAATTTATTCTAATGTTACTAACGGATTGGTCTTTACTGCCAAAAATATAAAGGTTGCTGAAGCGTCAAAGGTTATTGAAAATGCGCAGAGAGACATAAACATTGCATTCATAAATGAAGTAGCAAAAATTTGTCAAAAACTAAATATAAGCGTTTATGATGTCTTAGAAGCCTCAAAAACAAAATGGAATTTTTTGCCTTTCTACCCCGGTTTAGTTGGAGGTCACTGTATTGGAGTAGATCCATTTTATCTTGCTGATGTGGCAAAAAAACATAAAGTAAGACCCTCAGTTGTTTTGTCTGGAAGAAAAACTAATGATGGAATGAGTAAATTTATTTTTAGCCAAATTAATAAGAAGATAAAAAAAAATTCTAAAATCTTGATTTTAGGATCAACATTTAAAGAGAATGTTCCAGATTTGAGAAACTCAAAGGTTTTTGATTTGATAAGACTCTTTAAAAAAAACCATGATGTTTTCGTGTGCGATCCATTGGCAGAAAATATATTAGAAAAGAAAATAAACGTTATAAGTTTTGAAAATTTAAAAAAACATAAGTTTGATGCAATAATTCTTGCTGTAGCTCATAAACTATTTAAAGAAATAAAAATTAAAAACTTAATGAGTTTTCTAAGACAAAATGGCTTGATAGCTGACCTCCTTGGAATTTGGAGACACAAAAAAGAAATTAAGAATTACTGGTCTTTATAAAATTATATTTGTTTGAATAACCACTTTATTTTTCTTTCTGGTAAGAAAAAATCTTTAACAAGAATATGATTACTTTTTAAAATTTTTTGTTTATCATCAATATAAATACTTTCGTTCACAAAGACTTTTGGTTCAGAACAAATAAATTCCCAGCCACTCCCGTCAGGAAGTTTTATTAAAGCTTTTTTTTGACTTCTAGTAACATTTACTTCTAGTTTTGGATGAAGATGAAATCTGATAAAATATTTTTTCGGAATATTTCTATAATGACTTTTAGTTTTTGAAAAACTGTCTTGCCCTCGTATAATTTTTTTTTCTGAATCAATATGTATTTTTCTTGAATGTATAACTCCAAAATAGTGTTTATATCCTGAGTGAGCAGAATCTATCCAGAATGAATTATTTTTTTGATATAATTTTGACCATACATTTGCTATCCTACTACTATCATTGGGATTATTTAAAATATTTGAGGAGTTAACGTTATCTATACATGCTGTACTATGAGCGGCAGAGGATTTAAGAGCATTTTTCAAAACTTTATTTTTTATTTTTGGTGATCCGCAGTTTACTACTAACAATTGCTTTCCTACTGAAAGTTCAAAAGAAAGAGCACCTGCATAAATATCTTCAATTACTGGCGAACTACAATCCATTATAAAATTTAATTTATTACTAGATATTCTATGGAATCCAGAATAGGTTTCTTGTGATTTTTTTTTAGCTTTAAAATTTGCTCTAACCAAAACCTGATCAATAATTTTTTTGTCTATGTGGTTAGAATTATTAAATTTAGCAAGAGTGCCGTTAGGATGTCTAAATAATTTTATTACATGTGACATGATTTTAATAGTGTAGTCCATCTCCTGTGGAATTTTTATTTTAATTGTTGCAAGGTAATTTTTAATGTCTAACAGAGTAATTAGAAATTCTAAATGTTTGCTTGGAGACATCAAGTAGTGGCAGCCACTATCAAGCACTTGATCATTAATCTCTTGAATTAGTAATTTTAAAGAATTTTGTCTATGTTTTTTAAAAGTTTCTAGGCTTGACGATAATGCAATTAAACCTTTAACTCCTTCAATTCTTCGATGACCTAAAATGTCTTGCAGGTTATTTTTTACTAAGAAATGGCCCTGTTTACATAAACTTCTTATCAAAAGCTTTTGAAATTGTGAATCAGCGCTTGAGAAATAGAAGGAAAGGTTACTTAGAAGGCAACTGATTCTTCGACCTAAAATATCACTTCGCCACTCGAGTGGGCTCCAACTATTGTGATATTTTATCCATTTTTTAAGTATTTCTCTCGCATAAGGAGCTGATTTCGAAGTGCTTGAAGCCTTTAAATCCTTCAGCCAATCAAAGCAATGAAACTTCTCTTTCCACATTTTAGAAGCACCGTTATTTTCCCAAAAAGAGTTTTCGTAATTTAAAGTTTCACCAAAAAAACTAAAATAGCCCATCAAGATTCTGTTGCCATTATCGATATCACCATGCCAACAATCATTAAGTTGATTAACTATTTTTGTTGATAGATTTTTGGACAACATTAAGTCAAAAATAATTGTGCGATAATAAAATTTCTTAAGATAATTAACAAATATATTTTTTTTAATTTTTTTCACCTTTAATTATGCACGATACAAAAAATCCGTCCATACCTCCCTTATTTTGGTAACAAGTTGGAGTCGAATATATCATTCCATCAATTATTTTAACTTGAATATTATTTATTAGTTTTCCGTCTAGTTTTAACAATGAAAAATCCTTATTATTTTCTAGTATTTTATAAATTATATCTTTGCTTTCCTCTGATATTAACGAACACACAGAATAAACAAGTAGACCATTTTTCCTTAAAAATCGTAATGATTTTTTTAGCAATTTCTCCTGTCTTGAAATTAAGTTTTCTAAATTTAGCTTTCTTTTAAAATATAAAATATCAGGCTGTTTGTTTATTACACCACTTCCAGAACATGGAGCATCTATGAGAACACAGTCATATTTTTGCCTACTTTTCCATTTATTGAAATCTTCATTTATTAACTTTACATTAAATTTTGTTCTTGATAAATTTTCTTTAAGCTTGACAGCTCTTTTTTTTGAAATCTCAACAGCTGTAACATCAAAATTATTTTCACATAACTGTAGGGTTTTACCTCCTGGTGCAGACCCGATTTCTAGAACTTTAGGACTTCCTTTTTTAAAATAATTTTCAATAATAGTCACAGGTATTGTTGAGGCTGCACTCTGTATCCACCAGTATCCTGCTGAAAAAAAAGGCAGTTCTTCAATCAAACCAGAATTATTTTTACGAATAAGTTCTCCAAATAATGGTTTTCCGTTAAGAAGTTTAGACCAATTTTTCTTTTTAAAAAATTCTTTTTTAACCTTTATGTCTAAGAATGGCTCTTTCAAGGATTGGTGGGCAAATTTAACTGCAGAATTTGAGCTAAAATTTTTCTTCCAATTTTTAAAAATCCAGTCTGGTATATTTTCTTCTCTTTTTAAACTCTTAAGAATTTCCTGTTTATCTCGACATACTTGCCTAAGGATAGCGTTTACAAATCGAGAAACACTTGATCCAAATTTTTTGGATAAACTAACACTTATGTTGACTGCTGAATAGTCTGCAGTTCGCATAAATAAGATTTGAGTAACGGCAATTCTTAAAATATTAATAATTTTTTTTTCGGATTTTTTTTTTGAATATTTATTAATTATCTTTTCAATAGATCTATTCCACCTAAAAAATGTAAGTATTAAAACTTTAACAAAGGCTTTATCTCTGGAATTCAAATCTGTAAAATTTTTATGCTTGTCAATAATTCTTTCATGGTTTGAAGTTACATCGGCAGTATTTAGGATGTCAAAACAGATTTTTCTCGTGCAAAGTTTCAAATTAAACCTAATGAAGTTGATATTTGTAATTGAATATATTATTTAATTGATATGAATAAAAAAAGAAAATTAAATCTAAAAAAAAAATCTGTTGAGAAAAAAAAAGAAATTGGTGGGCCTAAAGGCCTTGAACCAACTAGATATGGTGATTGGGAGAGAAAAGGAATATGTTACGATTTCTAACTATCTTTTGAATTTCTGATATTGATAAGCTCTTGTACCACGCTTGGATCGTTAAGAGTTGAAATATCGCCAATTGTATCTTCTTCACCGCCAGCTACTTTTCTAAGTATTCTGCGCATAATTTTACCAGATCTCGTCTTTGGAAGATTAGGTGCCCATTGGATTTTGTCTGGTGTAGCAATTGGACCAATGATTTTTCTAACCCAATTAAGTAAATCTGTTTTTAATTCATCTGTATATTTTTCACCATACATCAATGTAACATATGCATAAATACCCTGCCCTTTAATTTTATGAGGGAAACCGACTACTGCGGCTTCCGAAACTTTTTGATTCAAAACCAAAGCACTCTCAACTTCTGCAGTACCTAATCTATGACCAGAAACATTTATTACATCATCAACTCTTCCTGTAATCCAATAATATCCATCACTATCTCTTTTACAACCATCACCCGTGAAATATTTACCTTTAAATGTTGAAAAGTAGGTACTTTTGAATCTTTTGTGATCTTTATAGACGGTTCTCATAATGCCTGGCCATGAATCAATTATGCACAAATTTCCTTCACATGCTCCTTTAAGTTCGTTCCCCTCATTATCTACGATCATTGGTTGAACCCCAAAAAATGGTAAAGTCGCAGATCCGGGCTTTGTTGGAGTCGCGCTTGCAAGTGGCGCTATAAGTGTTGCTCCAGTTTCTGTTTGCCAATATGTATCAACAATTGGACATTTTCCTCTACCTATTTTTTCATGGTACCATTTCCATGCCTCTGGATTTATTGGTTCACCAACCGTGCCTAATATTCTTAACGACTCTCTTGAAGTGGAATCTACAAATTTATGCCCAAGCCCCATAAGTGCCCTAATTGCAGTAGGTGCAGTATAAAATATTGTAACTTTGTGTTTATCAACAACTTCCCAAAACCTTGCCCCTGTGGGATAAGTCGGGATTCCCTCAAACATTACAGTAGTTGAACCGTTGCACAATGGTCCGTATACAATGTATGAATGCCCAGTAACCCAACCTACATCTGCTGAACACCAATAAATATCATTATCTTTTATATCAAAAATATATTTATGAGAAAGCGAAGCATGAAGAAGATACCCTGCTGTTGTATGTAAAACACCTTTAGGCGCCCCAGTTGATCCTGAGGTATAAAGAATAAAAAGAGGATCTTCAGAAGATTGTGGTTCAATTTTGCAAGTTGTAGGTTGATTTTTTACAAGATCATGATAATAAAAATAATTTGGTTCTAGAGTTTCCTCATAACCTGTTCTTTTAACGACGACGACATTTGTCACAAAGTTGATATTTTTGATACTTTCTTTTACATTTTTTAAAAGAGGTACTTTTTTATTACCTCTTAGACCTTCGTTTGCAGTAATTACGGTATTTGATTCACAATCTATTATTCTGTTTCTTAATGATTCTGGAGAAAACCCACCAAAAACTACTGAATGTATAGCACCAATTCTTGCACAGGATAACATTGCGATAGCGGCTTCTGGAATCATGGGCAAATAAATAGTTACTCTATCACCTTTTTTGACTCCAATTTCTTTTAATGCATTAGAAAATTTGCAAACTCTTTCATGCAAATCTTTATAAGTTATTTTTTCACTTTCTTCTGGATTGTCTCCTTCCCAAATGATGGCTATTTTTTCTGAATTATCTTTAAGATGTCGATCTAAACAATTGTAACTCGCATTAAGACGACCCTCTAAGAACCATTTGATTTCAACATTACCTGAGAAGCTTGATTTCTTTACTCGTTTATACTTTTTAATCCACGTTAGTGTATCAGCTTGCTTTGCCCAAAAGTCCTCAGGATCTTCAATAGATTTTTTGTATAATTGAAGGTATTGATCGAATGTTATCGAAGCATTAGATTTTATTTCATAAGGAACATTATATGTATCAATAAATTTATTCATTGCAGTAATTATTTTTAATAAACTTGTTTAAACCTGTAAATTTCAATTTTATTAAATAAACCTCCTAAAAAATATGGATCGTTTTTAGAAAAAATTTCGGCTTCTTGTTTGCTTAAAAAATTTAAAACCAAAAGACTACCCAGTGGTTCCTCATTTTCGTTTAATAAAGGACCAGCTAAAACAATCTTTTTTTCAAATTTTTTTAAGTATGAAATATGATCATTCCTTAATGACTTTCTTCTCTCCGATGAGTCGTTTTTATCGTAACAATAAATTGAATATAACATTTTTAAGTTTCGAACTGAAGTGGTCTAGATAACAAATTATAAATTACATTAGATATTGACCCTCCGTCAAGAATTTCTTTAACCGCGCTACAAATAGGTAATTCAATCTTTTTAATTTTCGCTAATTCACAAATTGCTGAACATGATGCAACGCCTTCATTTAGTTTTTTTTTTTTATTTATGTCTTTTAACTTCACACCACATCCTAATTCATATCCTAGAAGCATATTTCTAGATTTGATTGAATTACAAGAAAGATTTAAGTCGCCAAGCCCAGACAAACCCATAAAAGTTTTTTCCTCAGCCCCTAAACTTGTTCCAAGCTTAATCATCTCTTTCAATCCACGCGTCATGATTGACGATTTAGCATTTTCACCTAACTTTTTTCCGATAACAATTCCGCACGCAATTGCGATGATATTCTTCATTGAACCGCCTATTTGGGTTCCAATAATATCATTGTTAAAATACGGTCTAAAATTCTTATTTGATATAACATTTCCTATTTCTTTTACTATTTTTTTGTCAGCACAAGATAATACGAAAGCTGTTGGGAGATTTTTTGAAACTTCGTCAGAAAAATTTGGACCTGATAAAACAACTGGTTCTGAGTCAGGATATATTTCGAAAAAAACTTCAGTCATCAACTTGTTAGATCTGTTTTCAATACCTTTAGAACACAAAATAAAAGTTTTTTTGAAATTTATATTTTTACTAACCATCAAAAGGTTTTTTCTTACCATTTGTGAAGGAGTAACAACGAATATTAAGCTTGAATCCTTTAAATCATAAATTTTGGTGGTTAATTTTATTCCCTTAGGTAAAGGTTGACTAGGAAGAAACCTTGATTTCCCCTGTTTCAAATCATCATATGATTTGTTTGAATTTACAAAAACCGTAACATTACATTTTGAAAAATTTAAAGCTATGGAAAGCGCAATACCCCAAGAACCACTTCCAATAATTCCAACATTTTTATAATTCATTTATTGACCACCTTGGGTTTGGTAAAAATCTTATGGAGTCACCACTTTCTCCATTGACTATCCTTTCTATCGCAGTCCAAGCAATCATTGATGCATTATCAATGCATAGTTTTGGATTAGGTGCAAAAAAAGTCATACCTTTTTTGGTACAAAGTTCTGCTATTTTCTTTCTTAAGTATTTGTTTGACGCAACCCCTCCAGCCATTAAAAAATAACCTTTTCCAAACTCTTTTAAAAATTTATTTATTCCCCCATTACATCTATCAATAAGACAATCACTAACAGCTAATTGAAAGCTGTAAGCAAGATCAATAGAAAAGTCTTTTGAAGTTTTTTTTTCTACTTTTCTTCTAATAGCTGTTTTTAAACCAGAAAATGAGAAGTCTAAATTTTTTTTTTTAATCATTGGTCTTGGTAATAAAACAATATTTTTTCTTTTGCTCTTTTTTGCTAGCACCTCAATTTCTGGCCCTCCAGGATATCCTAGTCCAAGTATTTTTGCAGTTTTATCAAATGCTTCTCCAACAGCATCATCAATTGTTTCACCAATTATTTCAAAACTATTGTAGGCTTTGGCAATAACTAACTGTGTATGCCCACCAGAAATCAAAAGGACAAGGAAAGGGAATTCAATTTTTTCAGTAACTCTCGAAACTAAAATATGAGCTTGAAGATGATTAATTGCAAAAAAAGGTTTATTTAAACCAATAGATAAAGACTTTGCAAAGTTAGATCCAATAAGAAGCCCACCGTTTAAACCTGGTCCACATGTCGCGGCGAATGCATCGATCTCAGAAACATTGATATTTGATTTTTTAAGAATAGTTTGTGTAATTTTTTTAAGGCTTCGAATATGTTCTCTTGAGGAAATTTCTGGGACAACTCCACCAAAAACTGAATGTTCTTTTGTTTGAGAAAGGACTATCTCATTAATCACTTTTCCTCCAAATTTGCGTTTATTTTTTTTTACTAATGATACTGCCGTTTCATCACAACTAGTTTCAATCCCAAGAACTAACATACTTACTTTAATACTTTTAATTTATCCATAGATTTTAGAATACTATCGTAATAATATTTTAACAAATGTTAAGTGTTCAAAAAAAAATAATAATTGGTTCAAGAGATAGTTTATTAGCTCGAACACAGGTAAAAATATTCAAAAAAGAACTACTCAAAAAAGGTAAAATAATTGAAAATTATAATATTCAAGAAGTCTTTATTAAGACAACTGGGGATAAGCTTCAAAAAAAAAAAATTTCAGCATACGGAGACAAGGGACTTTTTACTAAAGAGATAGACGAAGCGCAATTATCTAATAATGTCGATATAGCTGTTCACTCATTAAAGGATCTACCTTACAAATTGCCCAATGGATTAATAATTGCCGGTTATTTAAAAAGAGAAGATTGCAGAGATGCTTTAGTTTGTGCCAAAGGCAATAGTTTAAAATCCTTGAAAACTAATTCAATTATAGGTTCTTCTTCAATAAGAAGAGAGATACAACTCAAACAAATAAGACCAGATATAAAAATTAAAATCATAAGAGGAAACGTAGAAACTAGGATAAAAAAATTATATAGAGGTGAATACGATGGAATTTTATTGGCAATGGCTGGTTTAAAAAGATTAGGCATATCTAAAGATGTAAACCCAATTCGTACTAATTTGTTTGTTCCAGCTATCGGACAAGGAGCAATTGCACTAGTTGTAAGAGAAAATGACAAAGAATTAAAATCATTAATAAAAGAAATTTCAAATTTAACCACAAAGTTAGAGGTAGAATGTGAAAGAAGTTTTTTAACAGGGTTTGATGGATCATGTAAAACACCAGTTGGAGCAATTGCAAAGGTATTATACTATAACAGGGAAAAGAAAATTCAGTTTAGATATTTTGGGTCGGATCTATTAGGCAAGGAAATAAAGACGGGAAAAATCATGTTAGAAATTAAAAATTGTAAGACAAAATGTTATAATTTAGGAAAAAAATGTTCTGAAACGCTATAATATATGAAGTTATTATTAACAAGACCTTTAGATGATTCAAAAAGATTGGAAACTAAGCTAAAAGATTTTAATTTCTCTACATATTTGGCTCCCTTGATTGAAATAAAATTTTTGGAAATCAAAAGAAAATATTATCTTACTCAATATGATTTGATTATCTTTACAAGTAAGAATTCTTTAAAATCAATTAATCCAAAAATAATAAGTTACAAAGATGTTATTACAATAGGACCAGGGACATATGAAAAATCAATCAAGCTTGGTTATAAAAACGTAATCAGATCTAATGGTGGATCTTTAGATTTAATAAGATTATTTTCTACAAAGTTTAAAAATAAAAAACTTAGAGTATTCCACCCAACATCGAACTTTGCAAACAATGCTCTAGAAAATTTTTTTAAAAAGCAGGGTAGTAATTATAAAAAAATAATTTCATATAAAGTGGAAAAAAAAAATGTTGATCCCAAAAAATTTAATGAATTTATAAAACAAGAAAGTGGAATAGTCACAATTTTTTCGTCCAAGACTGCTGAATCATTTTTTGAACTAATTCAAAGAGAAAATTACATAGAAGATTGCAAAAATAAAAATTTAATCCTGTTGAGTGATTCAATTAGAAAGTATTTAGGAGATTTAATATTTAAAAAAATTATTATAGCAGAACAACCAAATGAGTTATGCTTTATAAAAGAATTGTCAAACTTTAAAAAAGAATGAAAGCATTAAGAGAATGAATAATAAGAGATCAAAAGATGCAGATTATATAGAATTAAAGAAATCTGAATACAAGAATAAAAAATCCATATTTTGGCTAATTCTTTTAATGGTACCATTGTTATTCATAATTTTTTTTCTTTTTTTAGACGATAAATTTTTTAATGGTTTAAAAAATACTTTTTTTTTAAGCAAGCAGAATGAATCCTCTAAAATTTCCGAAATTGATTATGAAGCTGAAAATTTAGACAACAATGAAATTATGGGTATAGTTAAAGAAAGAGATTTGCAACACCAAATTCTAGAAAAGAAAAATGATGACAACAAAGAAAAAATAAATAGTTTAGAAAATAAAATTAGCAACTTGCAGAAACTAATTGAGAATTTGCCACTTCAAAGTAGTATTAATCCTAGTGAAAAAACAAAATTTTTATTATTAAATAAAGTTTATTTAAACTTATTGTTGCTAAATAAAAAGTTACTTTCTGATGGGTTTATAAATAAAGAATTAAAATTTCTAAAATCATACTTTCTTAAAAATGAAAATATTACAATTCTTTTACAATATTTTGAATCAATTGATAGAGCTCCTTTAAACAAAGTTAAGTTGATAATTAAACTTGATGATTTAATTCATCAATTTAATTCGATAAATTTAAATACTTCAGATAAAGTTTTTTCAGATTCAAATTGGCAGCAAGCTATTAAGTCTAAGGACAGTTTTAAAAAAAATTTAATGAATTTTATTGATACTAATTTTAAAATAAAAAAAATAGACCAGTCTAAAGATTTAAATGATTATGCAAATATTAATAATGATGGACGGTTTGAGATAGTAAATTCTTTGATGGATACTAGATCTAGATTATTGTTGAATGATTTAAGGGGAGCAAAAACCAATCTTGAGGAAATTTCTTCGCCTCTTACTTACGAACTTGAAATGATTTTAGAAAAAATTAATGAACTTATAATTTTTAATGAAAATCTTCAAAAATTAGAAGAAGAGATTTTAGAGAGCCTAATAAAAATTTAATGTTTAAAATTATAAAATTTTTTTTAACAGTTTTATTAATTATATTACCAATTATTTGGTTATCCAATTATCCTGGTCAAGTAAAAATCCTCTGGAAAAATTACTTTATTGAAACTTCAATGTTTTTTCTTGTAATTTTATTAGCAATATTTTTTTGTTTGATAATAGTTCTTACATTAGTTTATAAAAAAATTACTTTAATACCAAAGGAGTTTAAAGCTACAAAAAATCAAAAACTACTCAGTCAAAGCAATAAAGTTTTAACAGATCTAACAAAAAGTATAGCAATAAATGATATTAAAAAAATTGAAATGAACGCTAGAAAACTTAAAAAATATTTAGGAAATTCAGTTTTCACCTCATATATTTTATCACAAATTTCTTTAATGAAAAATAACATGATAGAGGCGAAAAAGTATAACGAGTTGTTAATAAAAATTCCTGAAGCTAAGTTTTTAGGAATGAAGGGATTAGGTAATATTTATATGAAAGAGAAAGACGATAAAAATGCAATAAAATACTTAGAACAAGCATTTAATCTTCAACCAAAAAATCTTTGGATCAGGGAAAACTTATCTAGATTATTAGCCAAAAATGGTAAATGGAAACAAGCTGCGAGTATTTTAGAAGATACAAAAGCTAATAACGAAAGATTAACAAATAATAGAGCTGGTTTTCTTGTAAAATCAGGAGCTAGTCCAGAGAATATATGGGAGGATTCAAAAAATTTTATTCCTGTCATTTCAGAATCTATAAAATTTTATATAGAAAACAATGAAGAAAAAAAGGCTATCAGAATACTCTCAGGATCCTGGAATAATTTATTGTATCAAGGTTTAGTTAAACAATTTTTTAGTTCTAAAAATAATGATGTGAAATCATATTTGAGGAGATATAAATTATTAAAAAAAACCCTAATAAAATTTATTAAACATGATGAAACTAAATTAGCTATTGCATATGCTGCCTATAAAGCTTCTTTATGGGGAGAAACAAAAAACTATTTAGAAAAAATAAAAGTAGAAAATTGGGATGATAGGATTATTGATTTATGGAAAAAACTTGAAGAGAAAAGTAGTCGCATAAGTATCCCAAATTTGCCAAAAAATCCAATTAAGGCTCCCCAATGGAATTGTGTCTGTGGAAAGAATTACAATAAGTGGCAATTGATATGTGATAATTGTCATGAAATAGGAAAGATATCTTGGCCAAAAAGCATTAATATTAATCAAAAAGAAATTAAATTTAATGAACTTTTTTAGTCATAGTGTTTCCATATATGAATAGCCAATACTGATAAATAAGGAGAAAATTCTCTTTCTAGATCAATTGGTTCAGGAATAGCATCATTAATTTCATTAATAAATTTTTTAATGACTAGATCACTTTTTGGCCAGATGTTTGTGTGACCAAAATAAAATATACTGATCATATGGCATGTCCAGTCGCCTATTCCTTTATAAGACTTAACAATTTTTCTAAATTTGTTAAATTCTAGATTTTTGAGACCTTTTTCTTTTAATCCACCACTCAGCAGCTCATCATAAATGTTCTTTAAATAACTAAATTTTCGAGTTGAGATTCCTATTTCATTTAAAATCTTTTCACAGTTTTTTTGTTCGAAAAGTTTATTGATTTTAATATTATTACTTTTAGACATACAAAGAACTCTATTCCAAATGCTATTTGCCGCCTTTGATGATATTTGTTGGGAAATTATAGTTTTTACTAAAAAGTCAAAAAAAGAGATTTCTTCTCTTTCAATTGTCAAAACACCATTTGATTTTATTAGTTTAAAAATCGGATAAATTTTTTCTGATTTCTTCAATAGATACTTATGAATCTCTTTATATTTTTTCACATTATATTTTCATTATTTTTGAAGGATCAGATTTTTTCTTACTCATTCTATTTTTTTTAATTAAATATAAGTTTCTAGCATAAATCAGAAAACCACATGACTGTCCAACAATAAAAACAGGATCCTCTTTATGAATTGCATAACTTAAAAGGGTAATGCTACCTATAATACTTATCCACCAAAAAATATTTGGAATGATACTTTTTGAGGCTCTTTCACTTACAATCCATTGAATCAAAAATCTTGAGGCAAATATAGCTTGCCCAATAAAACCTATTATAATCCACATTTTGGCTGTTAGAATCATTTTTACCTCTCTTTATTTATTAAAAACCAAACTTTCACTAGATCAATGATACCTATCCAAAATCTATTATGGAAATTAAATTTAGACTTTCCTGATACCCTTGGTCTATCTTTTACTGGTACATTTATAATTTTTCCTTTTTTCATTATAAATAATGCTGGAAGAAATCTATGCATATTTTTAAAATAATTAATTAAAAGATAATCTTCTTTGTTGAAAACTTTCAAAGCACACGCTGTATCGTTGCATTGATCATTTAATAAATACTTTCTTAATTTATTAGCAAATTTTGAAGAAATTTTTTTTAATAAACTGTCTTTTCTCTTTATTCTTTCACCACAAATTAACAAAAATTTTTTTGACATTTTTTTTTGATTATACCATATATTAATTAACTTTTTAATTTCGGAAGGTGGATTTTGTCCGTCCCCATCAATGCAAACAACTATGTTGTTTTTAGCAGTTTTTATGCCAGTTAGCATTGCATAGCATTTACCTAAATTCTTTTTATGCCTTTGCACGGTAATATTTTTAGGAAAGGTTAAATATGAAAAATTTTTAAAAAAGTCATCTGTACTGCCATCATCAATAATTATAATTTCAGGATTTTTACTCCTGAATTCTAAATTAATTTCTTCAATCAATTTAAAAATAGAATCATTTTCATTGTATATTGGAATAATTATGGTGAATTCTTGATTCATAAAGTATTATGTGAATTTAGTTAGTAGGAATGGATTCTAATAATGAAAAATTTAAAACTGTCTGATATTAAAATATTTTTTATTGTTTTAATATCATTAGTTATTTTTTTACAAGGAATTTTTTTAATTCCTCCATTAGATAGAGATGAATCAAGATTTGCTGCAGCTACAAAAAATATGATTGAATCTGAAAATTTTATTGATATTCAGCTCGAGGGTGTTGCTCGATATAAAAAACCAATTGGTATCTATTGGGCTCAAGCAGGATTTACAAAGCTTTTAGGAACCTCTCCTTATGATAAGATTTGGACATATAGGATCCCTTCTTTAGCAGGATTAATTCTAAGTATTATCTTGATCTATTTTTTTTGTAGAAAGACATTTAATCATCAAATAGCTATTTTATCAGTTTTATTGCTTTCCACATCATTGCTTTTTATGTCCGAGGTACATCAAGCTAAAACCGACGGTTTTTTGTTTTTATTTATATCACTTTGTAACTTAATAATATTGAGCTCAATTCAAAATCTAAAAAAAAAAAATAAAAAACTAATTACTATTTATTGGATATCAATGGCAATGGGTGTTTTGATTAAGGGACCAATTATAATTATTTTTACCATTTTACCTTTAATTGTTTTTTCCTTAATTAATAGGAGTTACGATGTATTTAAATATATTCATTTTCCTGCAGGGTATTTGATTTTTCTGACGTTGGTATTGCCTTGGTTCATTATAATCACCATTAAGTCTGGTGGAATTTTCTGGTACGAATCAGTTGTAAATGACTTGCTCAAAAAAGTATCTTCAGGTCAAGAATCTCACGGATTTCCGCCAGGCTACTATACAATTCTTTTATTCATTTTTTTTTGGCCAGGATGTATTTTTTTAATAGACGGTTTAAAGAGTTATTTTTTTAGTTTTAAAGAAACTGTTATGAGGGATCAACAAAAACTTTTTTTATTTTGTTGTTTTTTTCCTTGTTTTTTGATTTTTGAATTAATCTCAACAAAACTTCCACATTATGTCTTTCCTTCATATCTCCCTTTGAGTATTTTGATAAGTATTTCACTATTTGATAATAAGAAAAAAGGTAGTATTTTTAATATTAAAACATTT
>PBCD01000020.1 GCA_002717855.1 Rickettsiales bacterium | reverse complement strand
TTTTTCGTAAGAATTTTTCCTTCCTCAACCGCAGGTTGATCAAATGGGTTAATATTTAATAGATAACAAGTAAAAATTGTTTCTAAAAAAAAATGCATTAACAATGATCCTAAACTAATTTCATCTAAGAAATCAACGTCGATTTTTCTTAATGGAATTTTTTTTTTTTTTAATTGTATCAAAAGTAGCTCTCTGTTCAGCTTTAAATAAGCTTTCCATATTCTTCTTTTCCAACGGTGAATATACAAACCGTTTTGAAAGAGTTGTTTTTAAATTGAAGCTTTTGTAATAACTATTTAGCCCAACAATACTTATAAACTTATCTTTTGGACCATCTAAATAAAGCTGTAATTGACTATGTTGATCAATTGTTCCAATTGCATTTATTGGGGTTGATCCTTTTTCTTTTTTTCCTATGCTCTCTCCCCAAAGTTGTCTATACCACAAAGAAAAATTTACTAATGCATCTGAATAAGGCATTAAGACAAATTGTTTAATCTTTGATCGCATAAGTTTAAAACTGTAATATGCTGACAAAATTGGTTTTGCTGAGAACAAATCTCTGGAGTTTTGAAAATCTTGAAGAACCTCTTTTCCCCCACTAATAATACCCTCGATATCAACTGAAGAAAGTAAAGCAGGTAAAAGAGCTACATTAGAGAATACTGAAAAACGACCACCTATTTTGTTGTCGTGAATTAAATAATCAGAGTCCATTTCCTCATGTATCTTTTTTAAAGTACTTATTTTATTTTCTGTGATAATTAAAAGTCTTGATTTCAAATTTAATTTTCTTTTTTTGTAAAAATTATGTATTAAAAAAAATTGGCATAGTGTTTCTATTGTCTCTCCAGACTTAGAGATGACAATAATTGCTGTTTTTTTTAAATCTATATTATCTAAAATATTTAGTATAGGCTTGGGATCTACATTTTCGATAAAATGTAAAAATGGAATATTTTTTTTAATATTTCTAATTTTATTTAGTTCACACAGAGTCTTACCTCCTAAACTTGACCCTCCTGTACCGCAAATTAGAATATGCTTAAATTTTCTATATTTTTTTGCTGCATCTCTTATTTCTTTAAGATAAGAACTACTTTTTACAATGGATAGACAGGGTAGATTTAATTTTTCAATTGATGAATTTATTTGAATAAAAATTTTTTTTAATTTGATTTTTTCAGATTTAGAAATTTTGTAATCAATATTAAAAAAATTTTGTTCATATCTCATTAAAAAGAGTCTCCGACTATTGTAAAAAATAATTCGTTTGGTTTAAAAAAATTTTTACAAACATCATTAACGAATAACAAATTAAGATCTTGAATAATTTTTGATCGTTTACTAAAATAATCAATTCCAAGTTTGTAAGTCTGCACAGTGTTTAATAAAGTAGCAATAGATTTTGTACTTGAGAAACTTCTAGAAAATGATCCAATAAAATATGATTTGGCGTTATCTAATTCCTCTTGGGTAATTCCTTTTTCTCTTATCTTTGACCATTCTTTTTTAAGTAGATTTAGAGTTGTATCAACATTTTCATTTTTTGTTTGAAAGCCACCAAGTATTATTCCTCCTCCTGCATTTGGTAATAAATAAGAATAAATTGAATAAACCAAACCATTTTCTTCTCTTATCTTCTTGTAAAGTTTAGATTGAAACCCACCACCACCTAATACATAATTAGCTATTCTTGCAGCAAAATATTTTTTATCATTTCTATCTAAACCACTATGTCCAAAAATAACTGAAGTTTGAGGTGATTTTTTTTTTATTTTCATTTCTCCAGTTCTTAACCTTTTAATCTCTTTAATATAAAAATTTTTTTGGTCTCCTTCAGGTAAGTCTCCAAATGTTAAATCTAATTGCTCCTTCATTTCTGATTTTGATACATCTCCTGAGATACCAATTATTAAATTTGACTTAGTAAAATTTTTTTTTTTATATTCTTCTAAATCAATTTTTTCAATATTTTTAATCGATTTTAAAGATCCTTCTACGTTTCTTGAAAACTTATGATCTAAATAAAAACTCTTTTCAAATTGTTGTGTAGAAAAAGATTGAATATTGGATTCTTTAATTTTAATACTAGAAATAATCTGATTTCTAATTTTCTCAATCTCTTCTGAATCAAATCTTGGTTCAATTAATGCACTTCTTAGAAGTTTAAAACTTTTTTTTTTATTTTCAGATATCGTCTGAAAAGATATCGAAAATTCGTCTTTAGAGGATCTGAAATTAAGTTTCATACCTAACTCATTCATTTCGTCTTTGAATTTTTTACTACTAAAATTTCCTGCTCCCTCGTCTAATAAAGCTGCAACAAACGTTGCGGTTCCATCTTTTCCTAGAGGATCAAAATAAGCTCCGCCTTTAAAAGTAACGCTCATACTTATGATAGGAACTGAATTATCTTCGACTATCCAAGCTTTAATATTTTTCTCTGAAACAATTTCCTCAACTTCCAAAGCCATAAGGTTTATTGAACTCAGAAAAAAAAATAAAAAAAAATAAATTATCATTTTAACCTAGCAATCCAGTAACGTAATTCTTATTTTTTATAAATTTTTTGAGTTGGTTTTTTACATCATCAACTGATATTTCATTCAAAATTTCATTCCAACTCTCAATTTCATCTAATTCAATTCCAATAGACAATGCTTCTCCGATTATTTGAGCAGGTTGAAAAATACTATCTCTAAGATAAATTGATTCATGCTCATATTTTTTCTTTTGAAGATTAAATCTCTCTTCAGTAATTCCATCAGCTATAGATTTCTTCATTATTTCGTAAATTTGTTTTTCTAAATAAGGGATCTTAACGTTTTCGTTAGGAATCGCATAGAAATTTACAGTGGCTTTGTCTCTTGACATACCTTGATAGTATCCTCCAACAGATGAGACTAATTTTTTTTTCTCAACCAATTCTCTATATAAAATACTGGTTGATCCTCCAGTAAGAATTTTTAATCCCAAGTCAAGAGCAATTCCATTTTTTATAGAGTCTTTGTAGGAATTAGTTTTAAATGAACGCTTCCAAATTTTTTGTTTCACATTTTCATCATCATAGTTGATTTGAATATTCGTTCTTAAAATAGGATCATTTAATTGAATTCTGTCATCACTAATATTATTCTTAACCTCAATTTTTCCAAAATACTTTTCAGAATATTTTTTTGCTTTTTCTAAACTAACATCACCTGAAAAAATCAAAATTGCGTTTTTGGGGTTATAATAGTTGTTATAAAATTTTCTGACATCATTTTTTGACAGTCTCTTTATCTCATGTTCCCAACCAATTATTGGTGTGCCATATGTGTGATTTGGGAATAGACTTTTTCTAATTGATTCATCAAGAATAGCAGAGGGTTTGCTATCAATTCTTTGATATCTTTCTTCTAAAATAACTTTTTTTTCAGTTTCAACTTGCTCCTCAGTCAATGTAAGATTTGTCATTCTATCTGCTTCTAGTTCAACAATTTTTTCTAGATTTTCAGATGGTACAATTTGATAATAAGCAGTGTAATCAAAACTAGTAAACGCATTTTCAGTCCCACCGTTTTTGGATATATATTTGGAATAATATCCACTTGGATAATTTTTAGTACCTTTGAACATAAGGTGTTCTAAAAAATGAGCCAAACCGCTTTTACCATATTCTTCATCAATTGATCCTACATTGTACCAAATCATTTGTGATACCACTGGTGCTCTAGAGTTTTCAATCACCACAACCTGCAAACCATTTTTTAATTTGAATTGTTTTGCATCAAAAAGTTTTGATTCTAAATTATTATTAGAAAAAAATAAAATCACACAAAAAAAAATTAGCTTCATAGAAAATTATTTGATTGTTCGAATCTCTTCAGAGTCTGTTATTAGAGTTTCACCTGATAAGAATTTTTGGTTAGGCAAGTCAGAAGTGATTCTTCTTTGAAAACTATTTCCGAAGTTATATCCCATATCGTCTCTGTAAGAATCTGGTATGTAACGTCTTGAAAAATTATATCCTTTATCATAATTAGGACTGTAATATAAATTTTCGTTTTTAAATTTATTAACTGATTGAGAATAAACCCATTGACCAATTGAGAACTTTTTATTTCCTCTAAACTTTTCTATAGAGTCTGATGGAGATTTGGCAGAGGGCATTGCAAAATTACGAGCAATAAAGTTTTGAGCTTTTGGTAGGACAAATTTTTTGCTACTTTGTTGTTCTTGAACTGAAAAATCTTGACTAATTATTGGGTCATTCTTAACATTGTATGTGTTATTGGATTGAACACGCGGTTTAGCTTCAAAATCTGGAGGCAAAACTAATTCGGGTGTTTCTGACGCTATGTCTTCTTCAAGGACTGGCTTTGAAAAACCAGTAATTGACTTTAATGATTCGCATGATCCTAAAAAAAGTAACGGAATCACAATTAATATTCTTATATATGGGCTAATCAAAATCATCACATTTATATCCACCATTCATATAATCATTTGTAACTCTTATACAATTGTTTTCTATTCCATATATTTCCATCTTTTCCTCATCAGACAAATTATTGGAATTACTTAAATTAACGTTGTCATCGATTATAACACTGTCATTGAAGGAGTTTTCTAATTGTGATCCAAATCCAAATCTTTGTGTAGGAGAAAATCCATAATAATCATCATTAGGTTCAATTGAATATTGAGGGAAAGGTGGTGGTGGTGGTGCGGGTAAGGGTGAACCATTAGGACTTACACTGTAATACTGTCTTGCGCTTCTATACACTGGATCGTAAAATTCTGGTATAGGAGCATTTTGTTGTATATTAAATTCATTAGGGTTGTTGAATCGATTGCTAAACCTATCTTCCGTATCAGGATTAACAAAATCAGGAATTTCATAAACTTCCTCAATAACAACAGCCTCATTCTCTTCGGGTTCTTCGTCCTCCCATAGTCCAACTGCTGAATCGTAAACATAAGTTCCAGCGCTTGTTATTGAATCCCAACCAGATTCGATTGTAGAACAGGAATTAAGAAAAAAAGTACTAATAAAAATTAACAAGCTGATTATTATTTTTTTTTTCGGTAGTAAAGTAATCAAAAGGTTCTTCATATATCGTTTACACTAAATGTTGTTTTTAAATTCAATATTTTAATACATATAGTATAATAGTATAGATAACATTTGTTAACTTAATTTAAAAGTATATATTTTATTTTTTTAGTTCATTTAATGAAAATAAATTTTGACTTATATATATTATTGCACCTAAACAAATGAATAAATCTGCAAAATTAAAAGCAGGCCAGTGGTAGTTAGAAATATGAACATCAATAAAGTCGACTACGTAGGAATCTTTGATTCTATCAAAACCATTTCCTAGGGCTCCTCCTAAAATCATACTCAAAGCCAGAGTCTCATAAATAATTTTTGTTTTTAACATCCAAATCACAATAAAAATAGATGCAATAAATGAAAAAATTCCTAAGTAAAACGAAATATTTAAATCTGCTAACAAACCAAAACTTATTCCTTTGTTAATTACGTAAACCAAATTAAAGAAGGGAGTTATTTTTATACCGTAAATTAAAAAATCACTGTTTAATACTACATAATACTTAGTTAATTGATCAAAAAAAAATAACAGGACTGATAATAAGAAAAATAAAAATTTTTTAAAATTAAGATATTTCAATAGCTTCATAACACCTTTTACAAATACATTTTTTGTTTAATTCATCGAAAAACTTCCAACAGCGTTCGCATTTTTTTCCAATAATCTTTTCAACTTTTACGTAAATATTTTTATCCTCTTCAAAACACACGAAATCCTCTTTTTTTTTTAGACTTACATTAGTTTTGGAAGTAATAAACAAATCGTTTAAATCGAAATGTTCTATTATACGGTAATATTCTTTTTGTTTGAAATAAATAGTAACTTCACATTCTAAACTTGTTTTAATCAATTTTTCTTTTCTTTTCGTTTCAATTACATTGTTAACAGCTTTTTTAATTTTAATTATTTTATCCCATTTTTTTATTACATTCCTATTTTCCCATTCAATTGGAAATTTTTTATATAAATCAAAATGACAGCTTTCGACAGAATTATTATCGATTTCTTCTTTCCACGTTTGCCAAGCTTCTTCACTTGTAAATACTAAGACGGGAGATAACCAATTTATTAGAGTTTTAAATGTATCCACCATTACTGTTCTTGCTGAACTTCTTTTTAAAGAATCTTTTTTATCGCAGTATAAAGTGTCTTTTCTTATGTCAAAAAAAAGCGCAGAAAGTTCATTATTACAAAAATTTGAAACTATTTGATAAACATTGTAAAAATTATAATTTTTTAGACTGTCTATAATACTTGTATTTATTTCGAACAATCTCGCACGAATATATTTCTCTAATTCTGGTAAATTAGTATGTGCAATACTTTCTTTATCATTCCAGTCCTTTAAATTACCAAGTAGAAATCTCAAGGAATTTCGAATTTTTCTGTATGTCTCAGTTTGTCGATCCAAACTTTCATAACTTATTCGTAGGTCTTCGTTGTAATTACTTGTTGCAACCCATAATCTAAGTACATCAGCTCCATATTTATTAATCACATCATTTGGAGAAATTACATTACCCGTAGATTTTGACATTTTTTTCCCATTACTATCAAGTACAAAGCCATGAGTTAGAACAGCTTTATAGGGACTCTCTCCGTAATTTGCGCATGATTGAAGCAAAGAAGATTGAAACCATCCTCTATGTTGATCAGAGCCTTCAAGATATAAATCTGCTTTTTCAGTTATGCCTCTTTTTTTCAAAACAAATGCGTGACTTGACCCTGAATCAAACCAGACATCTAAAATATCTTCAACTTTTTCATAATTCTCAGGGTTGTATTTATTAGTTAAAAAAAAATTTACCGGCTTCATAAACCAAATATCTGTTCCATTTTCTTTTATTAGTTTTACTATTTTCCTATTAACCTCAGGATCTACTAGAGGTATATTATTTTTTTTATCTAAAATTATAGTTATTGGAACACCCCAAGACCTTTGTCTTGAAACACACCAATCGGGACGATCCGCAATCATCGACTTTATTCTATTTTTACTTGATGGTGGATACCATTTTACATTTTCTATTGAATCAAGAGCAGTTGCCCGAAGGTTTTTTTCTGTCATTGAAATAAACCATTGAGACGTAGTTCTATATATTAGTGGTGCTTTAGATCTCCAAGAGTGAGGATAACTATGAGAAAAATCATTGCACGCCATCAACATTTTTTTTTTTTCCAATTCTTTTACTACCAAATTATCTGCTTTAAAAATATGCACACCTGAAAAAAATGGTACTTCATCGTAATAAAGTCCTCCATCTTCAATAATTTTTGGAGGAGAAATATTATTTTTTTTACCTAAATCAAAATCTTCAATTCCATGTCCAGGCGCTATATGCACAAACCCTGAGCCAGAATCTTCAGTTACATGATCTCCCGATAGTAGGGGCACATTAAAATTAAAGCCTAAATCTTTTAATGGATGATCACAATTTAGTCCTTTTAAATCTTTGCCTTCGAACTCTTTTTCAACTTCAAATTTATCTATTCCATTTTTTTCTGAAAAAAATGTGAATAACTTCTTAGAGAAAAGTATCTTTTCTCCCTTCGATATATTAAATTTCTCATAATTATTTTTAAAAATTACTTTTTGGTAGATTATACTTTCATCATATGCAATTGCTCTATTTCCTGGTAGTGTCCATGGTGTTGTTGTCCAAATTATTACATATGTATCCGAATGCTCTTTAATTGGAAATTTTACATAAATAGATTTTGACTTTTTGTCTTTGTATTCTACCTCAGCTTCTGCTAGAGCTGTTCGTTCTATAACTGACCACATTACTGGCTTATTTCCTAAATAAAGTCTTCCTTCCTCAAAACACTTTAAAAGCTCAGCTACTATAATCCCTTCCGACTCTTTTGTCATTGTGGTATAAATTTGTTTCCAATCGCAATTAATACCAAGCCTTTCAAACTCTGCTGATTGGGTTTCTATCCATGTTTTTGCAAAATCCCTACATTCAGCTCTAAATTTTAAAGTATCTATATCATTCTTGTCCCTCCCAGCTTTTTTATATTTCTCTTCTATCTTCCACTCAATTGGCAAACCATGACAATCCCATCCTGGTATATAGTCAACATCAAAGCCTAACTTAAAATAAGACCTATTTATAATATCTTTCAAAATCTTGTTAAGAGCATGTCCTAAATGAAGATTGCCATTTGCATAGGGTGGACCATCGTGAAGAATGAAACTCTTTCTTCCTTTATTTATTTCTTTAATCTTATTGACAATATCTAATTGTTTCCAAAATTGAATCCACTTAGTTTCATTTTTTGACAGATTTGCTCTCATCGAAAAAGAGGTGTTAGGTAAATTAATTGTTTGTGAAAGGTTTTCCATTAAAGTATTTTTTACAAATTAATATGTCATTACTTATTTGAGATTTCAATTGTCCAACATTCTCAAATTTTCTTTCTTCTCTTATAAAGAATTTAAAAGTTACTTCAATTAATTCTGAATAAATATTTTTGTTAAAATCAAAAAAATGAATTTCTAGTATGGGCTCTGATTGTGAAAATGTAGGTTTGATACCATAATTTGCAATACCATAAAAATAATTATTTAAATTATTCTTAAAATGAATCATAACTGCATACACCCCATATTTCAACTCACAATAATTTTTAATCAGAAGATTTGCAGTTGGAAATCCTAACTCCTTTCCTTTACCTTTTCCTTTAGCAACCCTAGAAATTATTGACCAATCCCTTCCCAAAATTTGTTTGGCTTTAAGAAGATCACCTTTCTTAAGAAAAGCTCTAATTTCAGACGATGAGATATTTTTTACATTTTGTTTTTTAAATTCGTTGATAGATATAAAACTAAATTTTTTTGATTCAAGTGAATATCTGTTTAAAAGTTCAACTGTACCAGATTGTTTGTGACCAAAAACAAAATCAAACCCAGTTATTAAGCAACAAACTTTCATTTTTTTAATTAAAATATCTTCAATAAATTGTTCAGCAGGAATTTTAGAAAAATTTTGTGTAAATTTAAAATTAAAATAATAATCTACTCCAAGGTTTTTTATTTCTTCAAATTTTTTCCTAAAAGGCGTAATCCTAAAATTTTTGAATTCCTTTTTAAAAAAACATTTTGGGTGCGGTTCAAATGTAATGATTGATAACTTTTTTCTTTGAGCCTTTGAAATTTCTTTAGCCTTATTTATAACCCTTCTATGCCCAAGATGTACTCCATCAAAATTACCAATTGCAACAATTGAATGTAATGCTTTTTTAGGAATTTGATTTAAGCCAATTAACTCCATTACTAATTCTTTGAATTGACTAAAATTTCTGCTTCTCCATCAAGAACTTTTTTATCACTTTTACTACAGAAGGTTTCTAGTGTAATTCTTTTTTTTGGTATCAAAATTGATTTTACTTTTACTTTAGTAATAATTTTATCTCCTGGAAAAACAGGAGCTAAAAATCTTAGAGATTGTCTAACATAAATACACCCTGGTCCAGGTAACTTTGTCCCAATAACAGCCGAAATATAACTAGCTGATAGAAAACCATGTGCAATTTTTTTTTTAAAAATTGAATTTTTTGCAAATTCGTCATTAATATGAATTGGGTTTAAATCACCTGTAACCTTCGCGAAAGTTTCAATGTCTTTGTCCTTTACTAATGAAATTAATTCTGCTTCTTGACCTGTAAAAATATCCTCGAGGTAATATCCATGAAGTTTTTCATAATAATTTAAATTCATAATAATTTTCTCCTAGATTTAAATTAATTCATTTAAAATTTTCTGTATCTTAAATTTATTTATTAATTATAGTAGCTTAAATATACAATGACTACTATTGCAAAAATATCGTGTATACTTATTGGAATTAGTTTTTCTTTAAGACTACATACTCCAATAGCCTATGGTGCTTCAATAGCAGTTGCATTAATATTTATTTTAATTGATGAAAAACAGAAAAATTTCTCAATATTTAAATTAATTAGTAAAAATCCTGTAATTCCCTTTTTTTTTGTAACTATCTTATCTTTCTCAATTAGTTCAACCCTTTCGACTTTACCACTTCGATCACTTTTAGTAACAATATACTTTCTCTCTTTTTTTTTAATTTCATGTCTTCTTTTTTCATTCTTAAAAAAAAACGATGAAAGATTATTACTCACATTAAATTTTATGATTATTTCAATTTTTTTTTCAGTTGCTTTAGTTTTTTTTTATAATATTTCAAATTTTAAAAGTGTATATCTTGCTAACAATGAAATTAGGAAATATAAGGGTTTTGTAAATTTATTAACCATATTAGTCTTTTTATGTCCATTTTTTGAAAGTATGGTAAGAAATCAAAAACCTTATATTTCATTTATTATGCTTATTTTAATTTTTCCTATAATCCTTATGAGTAATTGTAACTCAGCCTTATTAGGTATTATTGGAGGTTTTGTTGGGTTGTTAACTTTTGGGTTCATTAACAATTTTAAAAACCAAAAAAAAATAATTCTTTTTAGTGCCACAATCATATTTATAGTAATTTTTAGCTTCTTTAATAGTTTGTCCTACAAATTTGAAAAGGTAATTGAACAAAAAGAAAGTTTTTTAATTTCAACAAAAATTTTAGACGCACATCGTCAAATTATATGGGGGTTTTCTTTTTCAGAATTTAAAAAAAAACCAATTTTCGGAACAGGCCCTGATACATCAAATTTTTTAAATAATAGCCAAAATGTAATCGGTCATTCTAGAACAGGAGATATGACATTCATTCCTAGTCATCCTCACAACTTTTTTCTTGAATTATTACTTGAGACTGGAATTTTTGGATTATTAAGCTTTTTATTACTTATTTACTACGCAAACTATTTTTTAATTAAAAGATTAAATTTTTACTACAAAAAGTATATAATCTTTTTTAATGGTTATTTTTGGTCAGCATCATTCGTAAACTTTTCGTTTTGGGCCGCTTGGTGGCAGGGTAGTTATTTTTTAGTTCTAACCATACTCTATAGTGTATCAAAATATCATAGTGAAAAATTTTATGATAATTAATCTTTTTTTGTTAATTTTTTTAACTAGCTTTTCAAAAATAATTGAAGCTGAACAGCTATACAGTGATTTCAAAAAATATGCAAAAAGTAAAACACAATTAAAAATTACAACTGTTTCTGAAAATTTAAACTATCCATGGGGAATGACATTCATTAATAAAAATAATCTTTTGATTACTGAAAAAAATGGAAACCTAATTAAGGTAGATATTAGGAATGGAAACAAAACATTGATAAAACATAATATAAATAGCTTAAAATATCCCAGTAATAAAATGATCTTTGGACAAGGGGGGTTGCTTGATGTTTTATATCATAAAGGTTACGTCTATTTTTCATATAGTCATTTTAACAAAGATACTGAGATCTTTAAGAACAAAAAATATGGAAGCACAGCCATTGGTCGTGGAAAGTTAGTTAATGATGAAATCAAAAATTTTGAGATTCTTTTTGTATCAAAGCCTGAATTAAAAACTAATAAACATTGGGGCTCTAGAATAATAATTGAAGGTAATTATTTGTATGCTGGTATTGGTGAAAGAGACCATGGAATGATTGCCCAAGACCCAACCAAACATCCTGGAAGTATTATTAGAATAAAAATTGACGGGAAAATACCAAAAGATAATCCGAAATTTAGAGGTTACTCAGATTGGCTCCCAGAAATTTTTCAAATAGGTTTAAGAAATCCACAGGGAGTTTCTAAATCTCCTCACGATGGTCAAATCTACTTCTCACAGCATGGTCCAATGGGAGGTGACAACATTGCAACAGTAAAATTTGGAGGTAACTTAGGTTGGAAAGATATCGCTTGGGGAGGAAAAGAATATTCAGGTAAAAAAATTAGTAATGAACCTTTTAAAAAAAAATATGATAAGCATTTAATTACATGGGTTCCATCTATTGGGGTTGGTAATATTTCATTTTACAAAGGTGAAGTTTTTAAAGAGTGGTCAGGTGATTTAATGGTGGTTGCAACAAAAATTGGAAACATTATAAGGCTTGAAATTGAAAACAATACAATAAAAAAAAAAGAACTGATTCTTGATAAAAATTTTGGAAGAATAAGGGATTTAGAAATTAATCATAAAGGTGTAGTGTTTTTTATAGTTGATGATAGCAAATCAAATTTGTGGAGGATAGAAAAAGCTAATTAATATCTAACAGCGCCCTAGTAAATTCATCAGCCTCGAATTTTACTAAATCCTCTTTTTGTTCACCCACTCCTAATCCGACAATAGGTATTTTTAGTGTTTTTCCAATCGGAATAACCGCACCACCTTTAGCTGTGCCATCTAATTTTGTTATTATTAAACTATTAATGTCACAAATTTCTTTAAAAACACTTGCTTGTTTTATTGAGTTTTGTCCAGTGTTACCGTCAAGCACTAAGATAACTTCGTCAGGTGCATTTTCATTAATTTTTTTTAAAACTCTTATAATTTTTAAAAGTTGATCCATTAAATTAGATTTGTTGTGCAACCTTCCTGCGGTATCGATTATTAATATATCAATATTCTTTTCTTTTGCCTTAAGATAAGATGAATAAGAGAGTGAAGCAGGATCAGCATTTTCAATATCAGAAGAAAAAAAAATTGAATTTGTTCTTTTCGACCAAATTTCTAATTGCTCAACTGCTGCGGCTCTAAAAGTGTCAGCGGCAACAATGCCTACTTTTTTACCTTGAGATGAAAACTTATAAGCCAATTTACCCACTGTAGCAGTTTTTCCAACCCCGTTAACTCCAACTACTAATATTAAAAAAGGGGTTGTATTATGCTTTTTTATTGAAATTTCTTTTTCTAAGGGTTTTAAAACCTTGATTATTGAATTAAAAATTATTTTTTTTATTGCCTCAACGCTTGTATCTACAAATTTTTTATTTTTTATTTCTTTAATAATTTCTTCAGACAAACTTATTCCTATATCAGAAGAAATTAAATGGTCCTCAAGTTTCTCTAAAGTTAAATCGTTAATTTTCTTACTTTTTAAAATTTTTTTTATTCCTTCTCCTACAACTGAAGAAGACTTAGACAAACTCTTTTTTAAGTTTTTAATCCAACCGACAACCATTAAACTAATTTAGCTAAAATTGATTTATCATCATAATCATAAAACTTAACTTCTACTAACTTACCTTTAAGTTTTTTATTTTCATGTTTATCAATATCTGAAATAAATACTTTGAAAAAATCATCTGAATAACTTGATCGATAACTTTCAAAAAGTATTTTCGACGTTTTTCCAACCTTTGAATTTAGATATTTTAATTTTAAATTTTTTCCCAACTCTCTTAACTGATTTGATCTGACGACCTTTATTTTTTCTTCAACCTGAGGCATTCTTGATGCAGGAGTTCCATTTTTTGGAGAAAAAGGAAAAATATGTAAATTGGTAAAATTACATTCATTTATTAAATCAACAGTATTTCTGTGATGTTCTTCACTCTCGGTTGGAAAACCAGTTATAAAATCTGCTCCAAAAGTAATTGAATCTCTGTTTTTTTTAATTTTTTTGCAAATTGTAATAACATCGGTTCTTAGGTGTCTTCTTTTCATTCTTTTTAAAATTATATCATCGCCTGACTGAACAGAAAAATGAATATGAGGTAATAATCTTGGATCATTGCATATAAGATCAATTAGATCATCATCTATTTCTGCTGGATCAATAGATGATAATCTCAATCTTTTGAGGTTTGGCACAAGAACAAATAATCGTTTAATTATTTCTCCTAACTTTGGCTTTCCTGGCAGATCATTACCGTATGAGGTAATGTCCACTCCTGTAATAACAATTTCTTTATAACCTGATTCTATGTAAGTATTGGCTCTTTCAACTATTTCTCCTATCGGAAGACTGACGGATTCACCCCGTCCAAATGGAATTATACAAAAAGTACACCTATGATCACATCCTTGTTGGATTTGGAGAAGAGCTCTTGTTTTATTCTTCAGTTTAGAAATAATATGAGGGAAATGT
>PBCD01000019.1 GCA_002717855.1 Rickettsiales bacterium | reverse complement strand
TTTTGTAATTGCAAAATATCTTTCAGTTTCTCTTGGAGATCTCATTTCACCCTCAACTGTGTCACCGGTTCGTAAACTATTTATTTTTATTTGTGAGGGAGAAAGATATATATCATCGGGCCCGGGAAGATAATTAGCCTCAGGAGACCTCAAAAAACCAAACCCGTCTTGAAGTATCTCTAAGACTCCTTCTCCAAAAATCGCAGTGCCATTTTCCGCCATTTGTTTTAAAATTGCGAAAATCATATCTTGCTTTCTCAATGAGCTAGCATTTTCAATCTTTAAGTCCTCAGCTATCTTTAGTAATTCTGAAGGATTTTTCTTCTTTAGATCTTTTAGATGCATTGTGGAAATGTTAAAGTTTAAGGAATTTGATAAAATTTGGAATTTTAATATTATAGAATTTAATTACTCTTGTCAAATTCCTGGCTTAAAAATCACGAGATATATTATTAAGATAAATAATATTGTCGGAACTTCATTTATTACCCTAAAGTATGTAGATGTTTTGGTATTATTTCCTTTTTCAAATTCTCTTTTCATTATACCACAATAAACATGAAAGATTGTTAGCAATAATACACAGAGAAATTTTATGTTAAACCAGACATACAAGTGTGCTTCGGTTAATACAGTTAAATAAATTCCGAAGAACCATGTCCCGATTAATGAAGGGTTCATTATGTATTTATAAAGCTTTCTTTCCATAATTATAAATGTCTTATATTGTTTAGTGTTTGTTTTAGTTTCAGTATGATAAACAAAAATTCTCGGTAGATAAAACAATCCTGCCATCCACGTTGTAAAAAAAATTAAATGAAACGCTTTAACAATATTATATTTTGTGTCTATATCCACTTGCTTTTCTTCACTTTATTGTTTCTTCAACTAAGTGCTTGATAAGCTTTATATGGTCCTTATTATCATTTAAACACGGAATTAATTCAAATTTAGCCCCGCCTGCTTCTAAAAAAGTTTCTTTTCCTTCCATGGAAATTTCCTCTAATGTTTCTACACAGTCAGATGAAAATCCAGGACATATCAATAAGATCTTTTTTTTTCCTTGCGCAGGAAGTTCCTCTAATGTTTTATCTGTGTATGGCTTTAACCACTCCTCTGGTCCAAATCTTGATTGGAAAGTTGTTAATATTGGTATTTTTGCTTTTAATCCTTCAGTTATCAATCTTGTTGTCTTATAACAATAACAATGATAGGGATCCCCTTTATCAAAATATTTTTTTGGTATTCCATGATATGAAGCAACTATTACCTCTGGCTTCCAAAGGATTTCCTTGATTTTTTTTTCTATACTATTCACTAGTGCTTTAATATATAGTGGCTCAGATTCATAGTGTGGTATTATCTGAATACTTGGTTGCCATCTCATCTTCATTAGGCTTCTATATACTTCATCACAGACCGTTGCAGTTGTGGCTGCTGCATACTGAGGATATAAGGGAAATACAACTAATTTCTCACATCCATTTTTCTGCATACTATTTATTTTCTCTGAAATACCTGGATTCCCATACCGCATCGCATAATCTATTTGTAGTGAGCTATTGTTAATTGATTTTCTTAATTTTTTTGTTTGTTGTATTGTGTAATAACGCAACGGCGACATATTTTCTTTTTCTAACCATATCTTTTTGTATGCTTTTGCTGTTTTTGAAGGTCTAAATGTCAATATAATTAAATTTAAAATTATCTTCCACACAGCTGGGTTTACTTCTATAACCCTCCTATCTGATAAAAACTCTTTTAAATACTTACGTATATCCCACCAGTTTGTTGAATCGGGTGTTCCTAGATTCACTAACAGTACTCCTGTTTTCAACGTTGGTATATTTGGATGGTCTTCAGGTAAATTCATAAGTTTTCACTAATTCAACTACTTTTTTGACATTTTCTGGGGGTGTGTTCGGTAAAACACCATGCGATAGGTTGAAAATATGCTGATTTTCTTTGTATTTTTCCAAAATATGTTTTACTTCCTCGATCATTTTTTCCCCGCCCTCTAATAATGTTGTTGGATTCAGATTTCCCTGAATTACAACATTATTTTTTTTACAAAAATCCTTGTTTTTTTGACTTAAATCTTGATCGATTGATATAATGTCACATTTTATTTCTCTCAAAAAAATACTAATTAGTTTTTTTGACTTTCTTGGAAAAAAAATAATTTTGATTCCTTTTTTTTGCTTCTTTATATTTTCAAAAATTTCTTTATTAGGTTTTATTATATACTTTTCATACTCTTCTCGATTTAATATGCCCGCCCACGAGTCAAAAATCTTTATTAAATCCGCACCTGCATTTATCTGTTCCAATAAATATTCTATGGATATTTCCGTTATTTTCTTAATCCAGTAATCAACAATTCTGGGCTTATTTTTTATAAAATTTAGTGTTTTTTCATGTCTTTTAGATGATCCACGTTCAATCATATACGTTAATACTGTAAAAGGTCCACCACAGAAACCAATGATTTTCTGATCTAACTTTTTATCTTTTATGACTTTAACAGTCTCAAATACAGGATTTAAGATTCCTAAAGCTTGTTTACTTGAATTGCAGTGCTTTTTGTTCAAGTCTAATTCTTCTAAGACTGGTCCTATGCCAGTTTTGAATTTAACTTTTTGTCCAAGTGAGTGTGGTATTAATAAAATATCTGCAAATAAAATTATGTAATCGAAATTAAATCTAGTTATTGGCTGAAGAGAGATTGCTGCTGCTATTTGAGGATCAAAACAAGTTTCGATAAAAGATTTACGCTTCTTACGTAATTCATGATATTCAGGTAAATACCGACCTGCTTGGCGCATAAACCAAATAGGAATGTTTTTTTTATGCATATTTTTTTTTTTCTTCAACATAATTTAAAAAATTATATAATTATTGTTGTTGTTGTTGACTATGTTAATAATGCTTAAATCTTTAGTTTTAAATTTATACACAGCTTATAAGATAATAATTAAACAATAAATAGTGAATAAATAAATTACGGCTAGGAAAAACAGGGTGAAAAACTAGAATAACTTTTTAAACAAAAAAAAAGTTAGAGAAGAAAAAAGTTATCCACAAAAAATACTTGTGAATAAAGAGAGAAAATTTTGTTAATAAAAAGAATAAAAAAAAATCTGTATGAAATATAGTAAATTATACACAGAAAACCCACAAATAATTCTAGCGTCAAGGAGTAAAACAAGAAGAAGAATTTTAAAAAAATACAATATACGAGCAAGATATGTAGAACACAAGGTCGATGAGGATATTGAAATTGCAAATAATAAACATTTAAAAAAAAAAATGGCAGTGTTCTTGGCAAAGAAAAAAATAAAATCCATAGAAAAAGAATATAAAGGAAAACTAATAATTGGATCGGACCAAATAATACTTTGTAAAAATCTTCTAATTAACAAACCGCGACATGAAAAAGAAGCAGTGAAGAATTTGATGATTCTGCAAAACAATTGTCATACTCTGATAAGTGCGATTTGTGTTCTGACACCCGACGAGAGACTTTTGAGTTTTGAAGATACAGCACAAGTTTTTATGAGCAAAATCAATGAATATGAAATTAGAACTTATGTGAAGAACAATAAGAATATAGTTTACGAAACAAGTGGTTCATACAAAATAGAGAAAGATAAGCTAAACTGTATTCAAAAGATAAAAGGAGATACGGAAACAGTTCAAGGTTTTCCAATAAAAAAAATCCTACCTATTCTTAAAATGTATTACAAATGAAGTTATACGTTATAGGAAATCCAATAAAACATTCAAAATCACCAAATATTCATAATTTATGGTTAAAAAAATATAATCCAAAAGTCATATATGAAAAAAAACTTTTATTAGAAAAATATCTGAGTTCAATTGTAACACAAGTGAGAAAAGGAGAATGTCTAGGATTCAACGTAACCCTACCATTTAAAACAAAAATATTAAGATATCTAGACTGCTATGAGGAAAATGTAGAAAGAATAAAAGCAGCAAACACTATTTACATGAAACAAGACAAAATATTTGGAGCAAATACAGATGGAATGGGTCTTGTCAAATCCTTAAAGTATGAAGTAAAAATGAACCTTAACAATATAAGGATTTTTATAATAGGTGCCGGGGGTGCTGCTAGAGGAATCTTACTGGAATTAATAAAACAGCCGATTAGAGAAATATGTATTTGTAACAGAAGTGATATAAACGCAAAAAAATTACAAAGTGACTTGAGTTTATGTTCAATCAATTGTCAAGTTACACTGCAGAAATGGCAAAAAAAAATAATATCAAAAAAATACGATTTAATTATTAATACTACGTCATATGGTTTAAGTATGAGAGAAAGGTTAAATTTTGACTTTTCTGTACTCAAAAGAAATACAATAGTCTACGATCTAATTTATAATCCAGTAGAAACAAACTTCCTCAAAAAAGCAAAAAGATTCAATTTAAAAGGCTACAATGGAGAAGGAATGTTGGTGAGGCAAGCAGCAGAGTCATTTGCAAGGTGGTTTAAAAAACATCTGTCTGAGAAAGATATTAATGAGGCAAAAAAGGTAGTTTTCAAAAAATGATTGTTATTGGTATTACAGGAGAAATTGGTACGGGAAAGACTAAAACAACAGAAATCTTAAAGAAAATGAGGTTTAAAATCTTTTCAAGTGATGAATGTGCACAAAGTTTAATAAAAAAAAAATCAATAAAGAACGAAATTAAATTTATGTTTCAGAATAAGGTAAAAAATATAATTACCAGTAATGGTAAAATTGATACTGCAAAGTTAGGCGAGTACGTTTTTAATAACCCAAAGGAACTAGATTATCTAGAACTCTTTCTCCATCCATTAATCAAGGCAGAAGAAACTAAATTCTTGAAACAGATGTCATTATTGAGGGAAAAAATAGTTTTTCTTGATATTCCAATATTATTTGTAAACAAAAACTTTTTAAAATGTGATTTCATAATTAATTTGTCAGTTAATAAACAGATTCAAAAAAAAAGAGTGTTATTGAGATCCAAAATGACAGAAGAGAAACTCAGCAACATATTAATTAGACAAAAATATGAAAAAAAAAAATATTACAAACATATCTCAATCAATATTAATACTGGAAATGGCGTGTTTTATGTTATGGTAGAAATAAAGAGATTTTTAAAAAAAATAAGAAAAAACAAAATTAGTAAAGTTTGGCCAAAAAAATATATATATTTTAACAATAATGAGAAAAATAATTCTTGATACAGAAACTACCGGTTTAAACTTTACAAATGATAGGATAATAGAAGTTGGGTGTTTAGAATTACATAATGATATTCCAACAGGGAGCTCATTTCATAGATACTATAGTCCAGGGTTTATAAAAATTACTGAAGAAGCAGAAAAAATTCACGGTTTAAATAACATAACCTTAGAAAAATATCCAAAATTTGATGACAGTCTCGAAGAATTTAGAAATTACATAAAGGATTCAATTTTAATCGTACATAATGCATCGTTTGATATTTCTATGATAAATAGTGCTTTTGCAAGAAATAATATTGAATTAATAGACGTAGATAAGTGTATTTGTTCGTTGGTTATGGCCAAGAAACTCTTTCCAGGTAGTAAAGTTAATCTCAACGCTTTATGCAAGAGGTATGATATTAGTATTATCGGAAGAGAAAAGCACGATGCAATGACAGACTGTCATTTACTGGCAAAAGTTTATTTAGAACTTATAGGCGGGAAACAGAGAAAATTTAAATTTTCAGAAAAAACCCTAATTATGAATCTTTCAGATAATAACGGATCTAATGAGAATTATAAAAGACTTCCAGAAATTAAATTAATGGAATCTGAAAAAAAAAATCATTCAAATATGTTAAGAGAAATTCCTAAAAATTTGTGGTCTTATAACTAATTTTTCTTTTTCTTACTTTCGAATAAACTAACAAAGTCTATGGGTGTAATCATTAATGGAGGAAACCCTCCATCTCTTGTGCTTGCAGCAATTATAGATCGGAGAAATGGAAACAAAAATTTGGGACATTCAATTAATAAAACTTTTTCGAGAACGTCATTTGGAGCATTTTTTATGGTAAATATTCCTGAATAAACTGCCTCTACAATAAACATTACTTCATCTTCAACAGAAGTAGAACCTTTAATCATTAAATCTACTTCAAATATATCATCTCCGTGATCTTTAAGAGATTTTGACTTAATGTCCACATCAATTTTAATTTCAGGTTTTGAATTAAAAACCTTTAAAGAATTTGGAGCTTTAGGATTTTCAAAAGATAAATCTTTCAAATACTGAGTGTTGATGATAAATTGAAAATTTTTATTTTCTTGATTTGAGGAGTCTTTATTATTATTTGACATAAAACCTTTCTATTGAAAAAAATTACAATATATTAATATATATTAGTTTGTATTCTATATTAAACTTTTATACAAATACTTATGGAGAAAACACTTAATGGCTAATATCCCCTTTTTCGATATTCTAATACTTGCTCTAATAGCAGTTTTTATTCTTAATAGATTAAGAAATGTTCTTGGCAAAAAAACGGGAAATGAAGAAGATCTCGCAAAAAGATACAGTTTAAAAACGAAATTTGAAGAGACTAAACCGGATAAAGAAATTAGGCTAAAGCAAAAAGTAACAAATGAAAATGAATTATCCCCCTTACACGAAAACAGGGATTTTAACAAAAAACTTATTTCTATAAAAAATGTTGACCCAAAATTTGATCTTAATAATTTTTTAAGCAAAGCTAAAAATGCATTCGAATTCATTTTAACAGCTTACACAAGAAACAACTTGAAAAATTTAGAAGAACTTCTAGACCCAACAATTTTCAAAGATTACAAAAAAGATATCGAGAAAAGAATAAAAAATAATGAAAATTTTGAAATTACAATAATAGATTTAAAAGATCCAGAGGTGTTAAATATTGATCTTGTAAACAAAAAAGCAATAATTACTCTTAAATATGAAAGTCAACAAATTCATTTAATAAAAAATAATAAAGATGAAGTTGTTGAAGGAGATGCTAATCAAATACTTGACATTTCTGAGAAGTGGACATTTTCCAGAGATCTTAAGTCTAAAAACCCCAACTGGACTTTGCTATCGATAGCAGAAATTTAGTTAATGCTAAGAATTTTTTTTTTCCTTGTATATGCAATATTTTTTCTACTTAAATTCCAAACAAATTATGCTTACTCAATAGATTATGATATTAGTAAATTAAACTTGACGGATTCTTCTGTTCTAAACTTTAAAAAAATTGTTTTACAAAACTGCGAGTCAAAGTTATTTTTTAAGAACTTCAGAGAACATTCATCCTATCCTAAATTTGGGACTGCTAAAAATTGGAAAAATGTTTGTGCCAAATTAGATAAAATCACTTTTAATAGAAACTTCCTTATTGAAAATTTTAAAGGAATTTCATTAAGCAATAAAAAGAATCTATTAACTGGGTACTACGAGCCAACAATAAAAATTTCTAACACAAAAACAAATATTTTTCGATATCCCGTACTTCGTTATTCCAAGGATTTAATTTTTGAAAGAAGTAAAATCTATAAAATTTTTAAAATTCAAAACGTTTTATTCTGGACCGATGACCACATAGATTTATTTTTTTTACAAATTCAAGGCTCAGGAATAGGTGAATATAAAAACGGTAGAAAAGTAAGAATTTCTTATGCAGGTAATAATGGTTTTCCATACACTTCAATTGGCAAAGTTCTGATTCAAAAAGGCTATTTAAAAAAAGAAAGTGTCACACTTAATTCAATTAAAACTTGGTTAAGAAATAATTACAATAAAAATAATGAAATCTTGAACAAAAATAAAAGATATATTTTTTTTAAATCTTCACCTTTGAGCGATACGGGACCAGTTGGAGCTATGGGAAGAAACTTAATTTCTAACATAAGTATTGCTATAGACACAAAAATATACCCTTTTGGTATACCCTTTATTCTAAAATCAGATTATAAGAAATATGACATACTTGCATTTGCTCATGATACCGGTTCAGCAATTAAAGGATTTAATAGAGCTGATTTATTCTTGGGAAGAGGTAATTTAGCTGAAGTAAATGCTGGCAATTTAAAAAAACAATTATTATTAATTAGCCTAGTCCCTGTAACCGAATAATTATGATTAAAAAAAGAAGTGATGAGTGGGATGAATTTATAAAATCAGTAAATCCGCTTAAAAAAAATAAAATAAAGCCTGTTAATCAGTTGAAAACTAAAGAAAAGGTAGAGCCTTTATATGAACAAACTGTTGAGCAAACAAGTTTAGAAGATATTGAAATCTTAGATAAAAAATTTGAATTATCAAATAATTTGGATCCAAATTTTATTAAAAAAATTAAAAAAGGGAAAAAAAAAATACAAGGCAGTTTAGATTTGCATGGGTTAAGAGTGCATGAGGCAAAGAAAGAAGTTTTCAAGTTTGTGAAAATCAATTTTGAAAAAAAAAAAGATTATTACTAATCATAACTGGGAAGGGTAAAAGACTGGGAGTTGAAGATGGCTGGAGAGGGGAAGGAGTTCTTAAAGAGTTGCTGCCTGCATGGCTTGGCTCAATTTTAATTTCAAAATTTATTTTGTGGTATATTAGCGCTCCAAAAGATCTTGGAGGTTATGGAGCATACATCGTGTATTTAAAAAAGTTTAAAGAATAAACTTATTAATATCATCTTCTTTGTATACATCATTGAGTTGTTTTATTACATAATTTTTGTCAATGTCGATCTTGTGAATTTTCTTATCGGATGCTGAGAAACTGATTTCATCAAGAACCTTTTCTAAAATAGTGTGTAGTCTTCTCGCGCCAATATTTTCAACTTCTTCATTAACTTTTGTAGCGATTTCAGCAATTTGTGAAATGGCCTCCTCAGTGAAATTTAAAGTAACTCCTTCAGTTGCTATAAGTTCTATATATTGCTTGATAAGGTTATTTTCTGGTTCTTTGAGTATCAATATAAAATCATTTTTATTCAATGCGGAAAGCTCAACTCTATTGGGAAGCCTACCCTGAAGTTCAGGAAGTAAGTCTGACGGTTTTGCAACATGAAATGCGCCCGAGGCTATAAATAAAACATGATCTGTTTTGACACTACCATATTTTGTAGATACAGAGGTACCTTCAATTAGAGGAAGTAAATCTCTTTGTACTCCTTCCCTACTTACTTCCGCTGTACCTTTGGAATTTCTACCGCAAATTTTATCAATTTCATCAAGAAAAACTATTCCGTCCTGTTCAACATTTTCTATTGATCTTTTAATTAAGCTCTCATCATCAATTAATTTATCAGATTCTTCTTCGATTAAATAGTTGTAAGAATCTTTAACAGATAATTTTCTTTTTTCCTTTTTTTGCCCAAAACTTTTTCCCAACATTTCTCCTATGTTAAGCATTCCCATCATTCCTCCAGGCATCCCAGGGATTTCCATTGATTTTAGCGGCATTCCCGTTTTAGATTCTACTTCTATTTCCACCTCTTGTTTATCAAGTTCACCGTTTCTCAACATTTTTTTAAACTTTTCTTTAGTTTGATTAGTTGCAGTTGAGCCGACAAGAGCGTCTATAACCCTTTTTTCTGCATTAATTTCAGCTTTTGCTTTTATCTCCGTTTTTAGAAAGTTTTTATTAAGTGTTATTGATACCTCAACTAAGTCTCTTATTATTTGCTCAACGTCCCTTCCTACGTAACCTACTTCAGTAAATTTTGTAGCTTCAACTTTTATAAAAGGAGCCTGAGCTAACCTCGCCAGCCTTCTAGCTATTTCAGTTTTTCCTACTCCTGTCGGACCAATCATAAGGATGTTCTTAGGCAAAACTTCATCTCTTAAGGATTCATCAATCTGCTGTCTTCGCCATCTGTTTCGAAGCGCTACAGCAACAGCTCTTTTTGCATCATTTTGACCAACAATAAATCTATCTAATTCTGAAACAATTTCTCTGGGAGTAAAAGAAGTCATTAAAATTTTATTTTTTCTAAAGTTATATTTCTATTTGTGTAGATACACAAGTCAGCAGCAATTTCAAGGCTTTTTGTTGCGATTTTTGCCGCATCAAGTTTTGATGTTTCAAGAGCTTGGGCTGCTGCTAGCGCATAATTACCTCCTGAGCCTATAGCCATAAGACCATCTTTTGGTTCAAGCACATCACCAGTACCACTCAAAATTAAACTTACATCCTTATCAGCAACGAGCATCATAGCCTCTAATCTTCTTAGATACCTATCTGTTCTCCAATCTTTTGCTAATTCTACACACGCTCTCATTAAATTATTTGAGGTTTTTTCTAGTTTTAACTCTAGTCTTTCAAAGAGTGCAAATGCATCAGCTGTTGCCCCTGCGAAACCAGAAAGTACTTTTCCATTTCCTAAAATTCTTACCTTTTTAGCATTAGATTTAATTACTGTATCTCCAAGGGTTACTTGTCCGTCTGCAGCAATGACAACCTCATTTTTTCTTCTAACTGATACAACAGTTGTTCCATGCCAATTTATGTGATTCCCTTTATCCATAATTATAAAAAAATATAAAAGTTAATTAGAATAGAATTTGTATATAATTATGTGTTAATAATGTAAATATAAATTGTATATAGTTTATTAAATTATGAGAAAACAAACAATAGAAAGAAAAACTAAAGAGACTAATATAAAAGTAACAATAAATTTAGATGGCAGTGGTAAATCAAATATAAACACTGGAATCGGTTTTCTAGATCACATGATAGATCAATTTTCGAAGCATAGTTTGGTTGATGTTGATTTAAAAGTTCTAGGAGATTTGCATGTGGATTATCATCATACAACTGAAGATTCAGCAATTGTATTAGGACAAGCTATTAACAAAGCACTAGACAAAAGAAAGGGTATAACAAGATTTGGTCAAGCGCTTTCCGCAATGGATGAAACATTATCTAGAGTTGTTGTTGATTGTTCGAATAGACCATATTTAGTTTGGAAGGTTGTATTTCCCAACGAAAAAGTTGGAGATATGGACACTGAATTATTTAAAGAGTGGTTTCAGGCGTTCGCCCAAAATTCAGGTATTACTTTGCATGTAGAAAATTTGTATGGAGAAAATTCTCATCATATTATTGAATCATGTTTTAAAGGATTAGCAAGATCAATAAGAAATGCAGTAAAAATAGATCAGAAAAGAAATAATCAGGTACCCTCCACAAAAGGTACTCTTGGAGGATCCCTTTAAATGTCTTTTTTTTGTGTATTAGAAAATAACAGTACAAGTGAAATAGAGATTATAAAAATAGGATTTTCTTGGAAAGCCTTTTTCTTAACCTTTATTTGGGGACTTGCTAACAAACTCTGGCTTATATCTGCTGTATATTTGATTATTTCAAGTTTGTTTTGGTTTGTTTTAGATAATGGACTTTTTTACTTTTTTATAGGTGTATCCTCAGTTTTTTGGGGAGTTTATGGAAATGACAGTATACTGAATTATTACAACAAAAAATTGAATTTTGATGTTGTAAAGTTAACTTCTGCACCAAATGCAAACAATGCGTTTTTCATTTCTAAAACATAGGAGCTTATGTGAATTCAGTTTCTATTGTTGATTATGGTTCAGGTAATTTAAGATCTGTATACAACGCCGTGAAACAAATACTAACCAAGAAAACTCTGTGTTCGAAGGTTTTGGTAACAAACAATATCAAGGAATTAAACAAATCCTCTCATTTTATTTTGCCTGGAGTTGGTTCTTTTAAAGGTTGCCTCAAGGGGGTTTACTCAAAGCCAGGATTATTTGAGTGTTTGGAAGAAAATATTATTCACAAAAAAAAAGCATTTCTTGGAATATGCGTTGGAATGCAAATGCTTGCTCAAAGCGGATTTGAAGGTGGAAAAAGCAAAGGTTTTGGTTGGATTGATGGAGATGTGAAGCTTCTATCTGTTAAAGACAAAAATCTAAAAATACCCCATATAGGATGGAATAGAATAATATTCAATAATGACCATCCCTTTATTAGTTTTTGGAAAAAAAATACAAGAGTGAATTTAAACAAAGAAATAAATGCCTACTTTGTGCATAGTTATATTTTCGACACAAAATTTATCAAAGATCAATTGCTAAAATCTAATTATGGGAATTATTTTACGGCAATGGTAGGAAAAGAGAATATTTTGGGTACTCAGTTTCATCCAGAAAAAAGTCAAAAGTTTGGATTAGATTTTTTAAATGCTTTTATTAATTGGGATTTAAATTTGTGATTTTTTTTCCTGCGATTGATATTAGAGGGGGCAAATGCATTAGACTGAAAAAAGGTCTTTTAAAAAATATGAAAACGTATAATGATGATCCCATTGATCAAGCCAAAAATTTCGAGAAAATTGGGTGTAGCTGGATTCATTTAGTTGATATAGATGGAGCCTTTTCAGGTAGTCCTAAAAATCATGAAATAATCTTTGATATTAAGAAACAAACTCAATGTAAAATTCAGGTAGGTGGTGGAATAAGAAATATCGAAACTATACAAAAATTTTTGGCTAATGGAGTCGACAGAGTTATAATAGGAACAGTTGCAGCAAAAGATCCAGGTTTTGTGGAGCAGGTATGTAAATTATTTCCAAATCGGATAGTTGTGGGGATTGACACTAAATATGAAAAAGTAGCAATCGAAGGTTGGACAAAAACTAGTGGAAAAACAATATATGAATTAGTAAGTTTATACGAAGATATTGGTGTCAAAACTATCGTTTGTACAGATATAAATAAAGATGGTTTGTTACAAGGCATAAATTTCAGTCAAATAAAAAAATTGCTAAAAAGTACTAATATGAATATTATAGCTTCAGGAGGAGTATCATCCTTAGATGACTTAAGAAAGTTAAAAAACCTTAATTGTACAAATCTTGAAGGAGTTATTTCTGGAAAAGCTATTTATGAAAAAAAATTTTTAGTTCAAGAGGCTTTAGATATATTGTGTTAAAAAAAAGAATAATACCTTGTTTAGATGTTAACAAGGGTAGAACAGTTAAAGGAATAAACTTTAAAAACCTTGTTGACGCCGGAGATCCAGCTGAACAAGCAAGAATTTATAGCGAAGAGGGTGCAGACGAAATTACTTTTTTAGATATTACGGCAACTTCAGACGGCAGAGAGGCTATGATCAATGTAATCCAAAAAACATCTAATGAATGTTTTGTGCCATTAACTGTAGGAGGAGGCGTAAGAAGCGTTGAAGATATTAAGAAATTTCTATTAGCAGGCGCTGACAAAGTTTCAATTAATAGCGCAGCGATAATTGATCCAGAATTAATTTCAAAAGGAGCAGACAAATTTGGCAATCAGTGCATAGTTGTTGCAATAGACGCAAAAAAAAATGGAAATAAATGGGAAGTATATACTCACGGAGGTCGAACAAATACTATGATTGATGCAGTTGAATGGTCTGGATATGCAGAAAGCAAGGGAGCTGGTGAAATTTTATTAACATCAATGGATAGAGACGGCACTAAATCTGGATTTGACATAGAGCTTTTAAAGTTAATAAGCGAAAAGGTTAAAATCCCGGTTATTGCCTCAGGAGGAGTTGGCAAACTAGAACATTTGTCAGATGGAATATTGCTGGGTGGCGCATCTGCAGTTCTTGCTGCGTCTGTTTTTCATTTTAAAGATTTTAGTATTACTGAAGCTAAAAATCACCTAAAATCAAAAAAAATTCCAGTAAGAATGGATTATTGATTGATGAAGGAAAAAATTAAGATCTTAAAAGAATTAGAAGAATTAATAAAAAAAAAAAAAAACTCTTCTGTTAAAAGTTCCTACACTGCACATTTATTTGATAAAGGTAAAGAAAAAATTGCAAACAAGTTTGGTGAAGAATCCTTTGAGACTGTTTCAGCTTTTTTATCTCAAGGAAAGAAAGAAATAATTGCTGAATCAGCTGATGTTTTATACCACTTGCTGGTACTTTTAGAATGTTCAAATTTGTCAATAGATGATATTTGTGATGAACTTAAAACTAGAATGAAAAAGAAAAAAGATGATAAATATTGAAGAATACGATCCTCAAAATGTCTTTGCTAAAATTTTGAGAAATGAACTACCATCAAACAAAATTTTTGAAGATGAAGAAATTTTAGCTTTTTCCGATATAAATCCACAAGCATCTGTACATGTTGTTGTTATTACAAAGGAAAAATTTTGTAGTTTTAATGATTTTTCAATTAATGCTTCGGATAAATGTGTTATATCTTTAATAAGAGGCATTGGAAAAGTAGTAAAGAAGTTGAAATTAAGCAAAGGATATCGGATCGTATGTAACGTCGGACATTACGGTGGACAAGTAGTACCACACCTTCATTTTCATATTATTGGAGGCGAAAAGCTTTGGAATAAACTTTAGTAATTAATTTTCTTGATGAGTAAATCCCAAAACTTTTCTTCAATTTTTGTATTATATAATTTATTTATCTGAACAAGACCTGTTGGCGAAGTAACGTTAATTTCAGTTAATTTTTCATCAATTATATCTAATCCCACGAAGAAAAATTCATTTTTTAAAATATATTTTTTTATTTTTAGACAAATTATCTTTTCTTTTTTTGTTAGTATCGTTTTTTCTGCAGTTCCCCCGAGGTGCAAATTAGCCTTGAATGAACCTTTTTGGGGCACTCTGTTTATACAACCTACTGGCACTCCATCAAAAAGAATAACTCTTTTATCGCCATTTTGTACTTTCTTTAAAAATTTTTGAATTATTATTTGTTCCTTAAAGTTATTAGTAACTTTTTTTAAAGTTTTTGTTCCCGATAAATCACCACTCGTAATTACATCAACTCCAGTACCGCCTTTATCATACAAAGGTTTTACTACAACTTTGCCATACTTATTGACTATTGATTTAATGAGTTTTTCTTTTTTTGTTATGAAGGTTTTCGGTATTATTTCTTTAAAATATAAAGGAAAAATTTTTTCTGTAAAATTTCTAATTCCTGTGGGACTATTCACAAAAAAAGGTTTTTGTATATTTTCACGTTTTTTGATTAACTCTAACAAATATGTATTCGTAATATAATTCATGTTAAATGGTGGATCTTGTCTAATAAAAAAGAAATCAAAATCACTCAATTTTTTTGTTATTTTCCTCTCTTTGAATGAAACCTCATTTTTTTTGTTTAAAGTTAATACTGAGCAATCTAAAATTATTTCATTTTCAAAAATATGAACGTTTTCTGGAAGTAAGTGAAATGTAGAAAATTTTCTAATTAATGATTCTTTTGCTAAAAGATAGGTGGAATCTGTTTTTTTATTAATTTTTTCAAACTCATCCATTTGAAAAACTACTGAATAACTTTTTTTCATCTTATTTCTTTTGATTGTCTGACGAAACTAACAAGCTTCTTTACACCTGAAAACTTTTTTATTTTATTCTCAAGCAAAATACGTTCTTCAATGTTTCTGGCTACACCCACTAAATAAACAATGTCATTGAAAACTTCAATTTCATAATTGTTTGTAAAAATTTTTCTGTTGAAAAGTAAACTAGTCTTTATCTTTGAACTTAACAATATATCTTTTGTTTTTTGATAAATATTATAGCTATTCCCTATCAAAAGTTCATTATGTACCTCTTTTACTCCATTTATATGCCAGATTAATTTAACAATTTTTAGTCTCATTTGATGATTTTCTATTTCACCTATTAAAACGACTTTTCCATGAGATACAACTACTATAACATTAGTAAAATTTTTTGCATTCAACTTAATAATACTACTTTTAATCTTTGTAAACAAAAAAGCATCACTAACGCTTTTATCAAAACCCTTTTCGCTAATAACAGCATTTCCTGCTATTGAAGTAATTGAAGACTGAATACATGAACAGAAAAATAATAATATTAAAAAAATAAATTTTTTTTTCTTTTCCATTTTTCCTTTTATTGATAATAGATACTAAAATGATAATTGGTTTATTAAAATATTTTTTTTTGTTTTTTACTATCTTTGCTTTTTACGGATGTCAAATTAATGAAACATTGTCTGTGATCAAGGAGAGTATCAAAATTGATAAAAACAAATCCGATTATGTCGTAAAAATAGAAGAGAAACCGATTATTGAAGAGACGAAAAATGAAAGTTTATTAAACGAAAGCATTAACCAGCCAAAAAATGCTAAATCTAAGGAAGAGGTTATCATACCTATTGAAAATAAAGATTTAGCATTGATTTATCCAAAAATTAAAAAAAAGGGATTAGAATCTTCTGAAAACAAATTAGATAAAAATTTGGTCGTAGGATTACTTTTACCAATCACTGGAAAGTTCTCTAAACTAGGTGAGAAATTAATAAATACAGTAAGGTTGTTTCCAGAAAATAATAATTTTAACATAATTTTTAAAATTTATAATACGAATAGCACTTCAAAAGGCGCTCGCCTAGCTTTGAGACAAGGCTTAGCAGATAATGTAAAATATTACATTGGCCCAATTTCATCGAAAGAAACTTATGCGTTAAAGCAAATTGCAAAAAGAAACAAGATTACAATTTTTAGTTTGTCAAATGATAAGACAAATGAATCTCAAAATATTTTTATTTCTGGTATAAGTACTGCAAGTGAACTTTCATGCATTATAGAAAATATAATTGACAAAAATGGCAAAAATGTTGGCATAATTCATGATGATGGCAAGTATGGGAAATTAGTAAAAAATAACATAAATAAGCTTTCTGAAGAAAATGAAGGAATTTCTTTTTCATTCTTAGAAAAATCAAATTTAATAAATTTAGATGACGAAATACGAAAATTTAGTGGCTATGACAAAGGGGTGATAACATTAAAAAAAGAAATTGAAAATGTAAAAAATCTTGATATTGAGGATATAGATTTAACTTACCGACTTGAAAAATTAGAAAAATTAGAAACTTTAGGTGAAAAACCTTTTGATAGTTTAATTATAGCTCAAAGCGGAAACGATCTAATTGAAATTCTGGCTCTTCTAGCTTTTTATGATGTTGATGCGTCCAATGTGAATATTTTTGGAACTAATATTTGGGAAGGCATTCATCTTTCAGACGAAGACGTTTTAGATAACACATTTTATGCTTCACGCTTATCAAATAAGAAAGAAAAATATAAGGAAAAATATTTCGAACTCTTTAGGTCTTACCCAAATAATTTAAATTATATATTGACTGAATTAATACATTTTTTGATCTACAACGCAGGTTATTTAGATGATCTTAAAAAAATTAAAAATGCCATTTACAATGGGAACTTTGGATCAATAAAACTTTCTGAGGGAGGTTATTTTGAAAGAGAAATTTTTATTAATGAGTTTAAAAATGGTTTGCTCAGACAAAACTTCACATGCTCCATTCAAAATATTTAGTTTTTATAATGATTTCTTATAATTTTTTTGAAAGCTACAGATCTATGATCCATACTCATTTTTTTCGCTTTGTTCATTTGACCAAAACTTATATTTGAATCTTGAGGATAAAAGAAAGGATCATACCCAAATCCATTTTCTCCTGTAGGAGGCCATTTTATAGTTCCTGTAATTTCACCTAAATAGGATTTTATTTTTCCGTCTTGCCATGCAATTGTTAAACAGCAAAAAAATTTAGCTGAAAAATTATTTGAGTTAGTTTTTTGAATTCTCGTGTATATGTTTTGCATAGCTTCTGTCCAACCGCCGCATTTTTTTGCTAGTCGTGCAGAAAAAATACCAGGCTCACCGTTTAATGCAGAAACACATAAGCCAGAATCATCAGAAATTACAGTTAGTCCAGAACGTAGGCCACTTTTTGCTTTTAATATGGAATTTTCTTTAAACGTTAAACCTGTTTCGTCTGGTTCTGGTATTCCAAAATCTTTAGAAAACAGAGTTTTGATCTTATAAGGTTGAAAAAGTTGCTTAAACTCTTCTGCCTTTCCCACATTATGTGTAGCTATCAAAACATTTTCTTCCTTGGATATTTTATGTTTCATTAATAACTTTTACGTGTAAATTCATAATTTTGCTAATTCCCAATGTTTGCTAGATCAAACATATTTTCGAGATCACTTTTGAAAAAGGTCTTTTTTCTTCATAAATCACAAGTCCAATAATTTATTCTTTCTCTGATATGATCAAATTTGTGTTTGTAGTTTTATTTCGTTCTTTTTGAAAACTTAAACATAATAATAATTTTTTTTTATTAATCCAAATGAAATCTCCATAACGTTTTGTTTTATTGGATTTACTGCAATAAATTTTCTAGTTGTTAAAAATACCGATATTAATGTTTGGTTGATAGTTTTATTTTTTTTCTAAGATAGTAAGTTTAACCAAAGAGTTAAAAATCATCTGTGCGCTGGGTATATTTAAGTTTATGATTGACTTCATCAATCTTCTAATAAACCATTCAGTTTCTATTGACCTTACAAACTTTTCCAACCTTTGATTTTCAACACCTCAAGATTCTGAAAACATAAAACTTTTTTGTAATCAATTCTTAATTATCTTTTAGCTAAATTGGAATTACCTTCAACAGTTTCACTGCATAACACTATGGTCTGTCTAAATTTAAGTTAAGCATAAATTATCAGAAACCCGATTAAAATTTTTAAAAAGGAATATTTTCATTATTCGTTATGTTTTTTATTGAAATTTCTCATATATAAAATATTAATATATTATTTTTAAGCATTTTAATTATAAAGTAAAGTTTATGAAAACAAATAAAATTAAAAGTGTTGTAAAAAATAAATCTTCACCAATCATAGAATTAGATAAAAGATCTAAGGCAATTTTTAGTTTGATTGTCGATGATTATGTAACAACAGGCGAACCTGTAGGCTCAAGAAGATTATCTAGTAGACTTAATGAAAAATTATCCCCGGCATCTGTTAGAAATGTAATGTCAGATCTTCAAGACGCAGGCCTCTTGACTTCTTCACATTCCTCCGCAGGACGATATCCTACTGACCTAGGCATGCAATTTTTTGTGGATGGCTTGCTTCAGGTTGGAAAGCTTTCGAAAGATGAATGTTCAAGAATAAAAAAAAATTTTCATGGAAGCCCCACAAATTTCGAACAGATGTATGATAATGCTATTCACACCTTATCAGGTTTATCTGATTGTGCTTGTTTGGTTGTGGCACCAAAATTAGAAGGTGGTATGAAGCACATTGAATTTGTCCCTGTAGGTAAGGAGCAGGCTTTAGTGATTATGGTTTCAGAAAATGGTTTAATAGAAAATAGGTTAATTAAGGTTCCTATTGGTTTGCCAAGCTCAACATTGATTGAAATCAGTAATTATTTAAATTCACGTTTAAAAGGAAGATCTTTGTCTGAAAGTCAGAAAATTATTGATGAAGAAATAAAAACACACAAAGAGGACCTTGACAATGTTTCAAAAAGTTTAATTGATCAAGGAATTGCTTGTTGGGTAGACGTCAGTAAGAAAAACAAACTGATACTTACAGGAACATCAAAACTCTTAGAAGATGTTACTGCCTTAGAACAGTTAGAAAACATTCGTATATTAATTGAAAGACTTGAGAATAAAGAAAATCTTATGGGAATCATAAAAGAAACTCAAGAAGCTGAGGGCTTGCAAATATTTATTGGATCAGAAAATAATTTATTTGGTATTACTGGTTGTTCAACAATTATTAGCCCTTTTAAAAATAAAAATAAAGAGATAATTGGGGCAATAGGAGTTGTAGGACCTATGAGAATCAATTACGCAAAAATAATACCAGTTGTTGATTATACAGCAAAACTTTTAGGAGAAAGTTTTGAAATTTAATATTGGAGGAAAATATGAATAAAAAAGAAAATATAGAACAACAAAAAAAAAATTATGAAGTAGATAAAAATGAAAAACTAAACAAAGTCAATGAAAAGGAAGAAGAGAAAAATGTTGCAAATGAAAAAAAAGAAGAAGATAGCAACGAAATTTTAGAAGATCTTAAGAATAAATTAGAAGAAAGCGAAGATAGATTGTTGAGAAGTTTAGCGGAAACTGAGAATTTGAGGAAAAGACATGACAAAGAAATAAATGATTTAAGAAAGTATGCTATTAATAATTTTGCTTGTTCACTCTTATCAATTGCAGATAATTTTGAAAGAGCTTTGCAAACTGTTCCAGAAAGTTTACCAGAAGATAATTTAGTATTGAAAAACCTAGTGATTGGAATTAAAGCAATTGAAAAAGAATTTTACGACGTGTTTGAAAAAAACGGAATTCTAAAATTTTCATCACTTAATACTAAATTTAACCCAGAGTTACATCAGGCAGTTTCTCAGGTTTTTAGTGACACAGAAGAGGGGTTTATTGTAAAAGAGCATCAAAAAGGTTTTAAAGTGGGAGAAAGATTATTGAGGCCTGCGATGGTTGTCGTCTCGAAAGGAACAGATGTAAAAGAAACAAAAACGGAAAAAAAGTCGGAAAAACTGAAATCAGAAGATCAAAAAAAGTAATAATTTATCTTGCTTTTTGTCCTGTCAATATAATATATATAGTAATATTAATATCATATGGTGCCTCATGGGCCATAGTTATTTCTGTCCAAATTAGGAAGAAAAGGAGAAAAAATGAGTTCAATCATCGGAATAGATTTAGGTACAACTAATTCTTGCGTAGCCATAATGGATGGTAAAACCCCCAAAGTAATAGAAAATGTAGAAGGTTCAAGAACTACTCCTTCAATGGTTGCTTTTGCTGAAGGAGGCGAAAAATTAGTTGGGCAATCTGCCAAGAGACAATCAGTTACAAACCCTGAAAAAACTATTTTTGCCGTTAAAAGACTAATTGGCAGAACGATGGAAGACGAATCCGTTCAGAAAGATTCAAAGACAATTCCATACAAAATCATACCAGGTGAAAATAAAGATGCATGGGTTGGTATTGACAACGATAAATATTCACCAAGTCAAATCAGTGCAATGATATTACAAAAAATGAAAGAAACAGCAGAGAAATATTTAGGTAAATCTGTTAAAGAAGCTGTTATAACCGTACCAGCATATTTTAACGATGCACAAAGACAAGCAACTAAAGATGCTGGTAAAATTGCAGGTTTAGATGTTAAAAGAATTATAAACGAACCTACTGCAGCAGCTCTTGCCTATGGTTTAGATAAAAAAAAAACTGGAACTGTTGCTGTATATGACCTAGGGGGAGGCACCTTTGATATATCTATACTTGAAATTGGTGATGGAGTTTTTGAAGTAAAAGCAACAAATGGAGACACGCAACTCGGAGGAGAAGACTTTGATAAAGTGTTAATAGATTACTTCGCAGAAGAATTCAAAAAAGAGCAATCTATCGATCTAAAGAATGATAAGTTGGCACTTCAAAGATTAAAAGAAGCTGCAGAGAAGGCCAAGATTGAATTGTCCACAGCTCCACAGACAGAAGTGAACTTACCTTTTATCACTGCTGATGCTTCTGGACCTAAACACTTAAATATAAAATTATCTAGATCAAAATTTGAAGCACTTGTTTCTAAACTTATTGATAGATCGATAGAGCCCTGCAAGCAAGCACTTAAAGACTCTGGTCTTAGCGCGGGAGAAATTAATGATGTAATTCTGGTTGGTGGTATGACAAGAATGCCTAAAGTAATCGAGACTGTTAAAAATTTTTTTGGTAGAGATCCCAACAGAAGCGTAAACCCTGATGAAGTGGTTGCCCTTGGAGCAGCTGTACAAGGTGGTGTTTTGTCAGGTGATGTTAAAGACGTTTTACTGCTAGATGTAACACCTTTATCTCTAGGAATAGAAACGTTAGGGGGTGTTTTTACTAAATTGATAGAAAAAAATACAACTGTTCCGACTAATAAAAGTCAGGTATTTTCTACTGCTGAGGACAATCAATCCGCTGTCACAATTCGAGTTTTTCAGGGAGAAAGACAACTTGCTGCAGATAATAAGTTGTTAGGTCAATTTGACTTAGTTGGTATTCCACCAGCTGCTAAAGGAACACCTCAAATTGAAGTTACTTTTGATATCGATGCAAATGGGATTGTTAAGGTGTCTGCTAAAGACAAAGCAACAGGAAAAGAGCATCAAATTCAGATTAAAGCTTCTGGTGGATTGTCTGATGAAGAGATAGAGAAAATGGTCAAAGATGCTGAAGCTAATGCTGAAGCCGATAAAGAAAAAATTGAGGCAATTGAAGCTAGGAATAATGCAGATTCAATTGTAGCAAGTACCGAAAAAAATCTTAAAGAACATGGAGATAAACTCGAAAAACAAGATAAAAACAACATCGATAAAGGGTTAGATGAACTCAAAGCCTTGTTAAAGGATGAAAAAGTTGATACAAAGGTGCTAAAGGAAAAGACTGAGGCTTTGATTCAAAGTTCTATGAAGTTAGGAGAAATTTTATACAAAGAAGCTCAAAATAAAGCCCAAAAAGAAGCTGATGATAAAAAACAGTCTCCAAAATCTAAGTCCAATAAATCTAAATCAAAAACAAAACCAAATGACAAAGATTCGAAAGTAGTTGACGCTGACTTTGAAGATGTAACCGATAAGAAAAAAAATGTTGATGATAATGATAAAACCACTGGCACTTCTGCATAGTAGGTTATGTCAAAACAAGATTTTTATGAGGTATTGGGTGTAAACAGGGGAGCGGATAACAGTACACTAAAAAGTGCCTATAGAAAGTTGGCGATGAAATATCATCCTGATAGAAACCCAGGTGATAAATCAGCAGAAAAACAATTTAAAAAAATTTCAGAAGCCTATGATGTTCTGTCCAACCCGGAAAAAAAATCAGCATACGATCAATATGGCCATGATGCTTTTAATCCAAGTCAAACAGGTGGTTTTGGTGAAGGCTTTGGAAGTTTTTCCGATATATTTGAGGATTTTTTTGGAGATTTTGGAGGTAGAACTCAACAACGCCAAGAAAAAGGTCAGGACTTAAAATATGAGCTTTCTATCTCTCTAAGAGAAGCATATTTAGGCATTAAAAAAGAAATTTCATTTGAAACACTAGTATCATGTTCTCATTGTAATGGTTCAGGCTCAGAAAAGGGCGAAGGGGTTAGCACATGTCCAACTTGTGGTGGTTCAGGAAGAACAAGAGCTTCTCAAGGGTTTTTTACAGTTGAAAGAACCTGTCCAACTTGTAGTGGTGCTGGGCAGATTATTACAGACCCGTGTTCTGTATGCAATGGTGATGGGCGTGCAAGAAAACAAAGAAATATTGAAGTAAACATCCCTACAGGGGTTGATGATGGAAGTAGGATAAGAATTTCTGGTGAGGGTGCAGCTGGTAAAAATGGATCAGAGTCAGGAGATTTATATTTATTTGTAACCATCGATCCCCATGAATTATTTGAACGCGATGGAAGCAATATATACTGCAATGTTCCAGTATCAATGGTTGATGCATCATTAGGTGGTTCAGTAGAAGTGCCAACTGTATCGGGTGGAAGAGCAAAAGTTAAAATTCCAGTGGGCACTCAAACTGGAGATCAGTTACGACTATCAGGAAAGGGTATGCCAGCACTTAGGTCTGTTTCATTTGGGGATATGATTATCTCATTAATAGTCGAAACACCAACTAACTTAACTAACAATCAAAGAGCCATTTTAAAAGAATTTGCGGAACATTCTGGGAAGGAAAATAATCCTGAAGGTGACGGTTTTTTTTCAAGAGTTAAGGACTTTTGGGATGATTTAAAAAAGTAAGTTAAATATTTTATGGAAATTACAAAATTAGGAATAATGGGCCCTTCAGGTAGAATGGGAAAAAGTTTGATAACTGTAAGTAAGGAATTTAAAAATCTTCACGTAGTTTCATTGTGTGATCGCAAAGACAGCGAAAGTGTTGGAAAAATTATAGATGGAGTTAAAGTACATTCAGATTTAGAGAGTTTTCTTGAAAATGTTGACATTGTAATAGATTTTACGACTCCTAATGCTACTTTAGAACTGTTGAAATATTTATCTTTTAATAAGTTAGTCGGTTTAGTAACTGGAACAACTGGATATGATGAAAATCAAATAGCTAAATTCAATTCATATTCTAAAGGTTTAAAAGTTTTAAAAGCTTCAAACATGAGTTACGGTATTAATCTCCTACAAAAGATATGTGAAGAACTTTCTTCAAAAATTGGTGTTGAAACGGACATAGAGATTATTGAAACGCATCATAAATATAAACTTGATGCACCTTCAGGAACTGCCTTATCGATTGGAAATTCAATAAAAAAAGGTAGAGAAAAAATTGGAAAAAGTAAATTTGTTTACAGAGGAATAAATTTTAATAAAAAAAGAGATAGAGGGGATATTGGATTTTCAGCTATTAGAGGCGGGGATATTATTGGTGATCATTCAGTTCATTTTTTTTTAAATGGAGAACGTCTAGAGATCTCCCATAAGGCGACTGATAGAAAAGTGTTTTCTATTGGTGCGCTTAAAGCGGCAGAGTGGTTAAAAAAACAAGAACCTGGTTTATATAGCTTATTAGACATGGTACGATAGTTTATGAGTAATTTAAGAAATTCTATTCGCCTTTTTTTTGTTTTTTTATGTCTAATAATATTTAGTTCATGTGACAAAGAATTGTCTAAGAGTGATATTGAAAACTATAAACAAGTAATGGATGTTAGATTAGGTCATTTAGGAAACGCATTAATAATGCAAGGAAGACTAATTGAGTCTCATAATTTAAATAGTTTTAGAGCAGATGAAGATCATTTCAAAGAAGCGGAAGAAATTATAAAAGATCATTTAGCAAAGCTAGGCAGACCTGATGAATTAAAGGCACTTAAGGTCCCTAATGTAAAAAAAATTAAGGACTTACATTCATCGATTATTGAATCTTCAGAACTTATGATTTCAGCGGTGAGCACACTTGAAGATCAAGCATGGCTTGGCGGTTCAGTAAGCTATGCAGAAAGTGCGTTGGACAAAGCTAGATTTAATTTTCAGAATGTTATAAAGGTGATTTACAAACCAGAGGAAGATGTAAAACCTTTAAGAGAGTATAAAGAATATGATGTAGGAGATAGACCAGAAGATAAAGGACTTAATTAATTTCGCTTTCTTCCTTTATGTACAAATAAAACACCCATCACAATTAAAATTAGATTTAAAACAACTGATAAATTAATATTTTCGTTTAAAAACAAGTATGACCATAATAGTCCAAAGCAAGGAATGAAAAAATTACTCTGACTTGCGAAACCTGGACTTTCTTTTTTAATAAGATTAAAAAATACAAGTATCGCTACTCCTGTGCACATAAAACCGAGAAAAAAACAAGATATCAAGCTTTTAAAGCTAGTACTTTGCATAGAATAACCAAGGTTTGTTAGTGGATAATTTATTAATAATAAATATATGGGTAATGAAATTACTGTTGCTATAACAGTAGTGGTTGTAGCAATTTCGATAGATTCCACATTTTTTATTTTATTAACACAATTGGCAGAAAATGCGTAACAAATCGCTGAAAAAACAATTACAATGTTTAAATAATAACTCAAATTATCAGACGTTATGTCCCCATGACTACTTTCTTTTACAATTAAACTCATTCCAATAAACCCAAGGATCAAACCAATAACTATGGCCAAGTTTATTTTCTCAAACTTAAAAAAATAATGTGAAATTAAAAAAGTAAAAAAAGGCATCGTTCCAATAAGTATGGCTGCAATTACGCTATCAACTTTTATTTCACACCAA
>PBCD01000018.1 GCA_002717855.1 Rickettsiales bacterium | reverse complement strand
TCTTAATACCTTTTATTTTGCTATGTGGTATTGCGATTCCGTTACCAATTCCGGTCGAACCTAACTTTTCTCTTTGATTCAAATTATCTAGGATTTCATTTTGATCAATTTTAAATCTGATTGATATTTTTTTTGATATCAATTTAAACAACGCTTTTTTACTGGTGGCGTTGATGTCTAAAAAAATATTTTTTAAAGGAATAATATCTGATATTTTCATTTTAATTTTTTACAGATTTTGAATCAATCCAGCCAATGTTTCCGTCATTTCTTTTGTACAATACGTTTAATCTTTTATTTTGTTGATTTCTAAAGAAAATAACATTTTGATCGTTTAATTCCATCAGCATAAGAGCTTCACTAACAGACAATGTCTTAATTAGAAATTCTGTTTCTGCTATAATTAACGGATTATCGATTTCTTCTTTATTTTTTGAACTTTCTGGATTTTTAATAATATATTGGTATGCATTATTTTTTATTGATTTTTTAGAACGAATTCTATGATCATTTAATTTCTTATGGTATCTTCTTATTCTCTTTTTAATTTTTTCGTTAGCTATGTTGAATGATCCATAAGCGTCATTACTAGTGCCCTGACTTTGAACGTATGTTGTCTTTTCAACATGAATATTCACTTCACAATTAAAATTGTTGTTGCTTTTAGAAAAAAGTACATTAGCTGAAACAAAAGATTTAAAATATTTTGTAAGAGAGGAGTGAAGATTATTAGAAACATACTCAGTAAGTGCTTTTCCTAATTTTGTTTGTTTTCCTGAAATTAAAATATTATCCATAAGATTTAAAATGAATCACCAAGATAAACTCTTCGAACTTCATTGTTGTTTATAATAGTATTAGGCGTTCCTTCAGAAATCACTCTACCATCATAAATAATATATGCCCTGTCAACCATTTCCAAAGTGCTTCGGACATTGTGATCAGTTATTAATAGACCAATATTTCTTTGCTTTAAATTAGAAATTAGTTCCTTTATTTCATTTACAGCTATAGGATCAATTCCTGCTAGCGGTTCGTCAAGTAAAATAAAATTTGGCTTAGAAGCTAGACATCTTGCTATTTCAAGCCTTCTTCTTTCACCTCCTGAAAGAGACAGTGATGAGGCGAATCTTAAATGTTCAATGCCAAATTCACTCAATAATTTTTCTAGATCTTGATTTTGTTCAATTTCATTATCCTTCGAAATCTGAAGAATAGACATAATATTTTCTTCAACATTTAGACCTCTGAAAACTGACGATTCTTGAGGTAAATACCCAAGGCCAAGTTTGGCTCTTCTATACATCGGAAGTTTTGTTATTTTTTTATTGTGCAAAAAAATCTCACCGAAATCAGGTTTCATTAAACCCATAAGAATATAAAACAAAGTTGTTTTTCCTGCTCCGTTTGGGCCAAGAATTGCAACAGATTCTCCTTTTTTTAGTTCAAGAGATATATCATTTAAAATTCGTTTTTTCTCGAAATATTTTGATATGTTGTTAGCTTTTAATCCTTGATTAGAGACTGCTAAGAAAGGTTTCTGAATATCATTCATTTTTATCTGTGTTTATAAGTGCCTTAACTCTATTTTCTTGTTCTTTAATTTTATTACCAGGATAAGGTAAGAGTTTACTAATACCATTTTTTAAATTCATTTCAGCATACTCACCAGTAAGAAAACTTTCACCTTTTTTAAGTTTTACGTTTCCAAATAATTTGCAAATTTCTGAATTTTTATTATATAACGCTTTGTCACTATATGCTATCTCATTGTCAGTTTTTATTATAACTTTATTGTAAGCTATTATTTTTTTTATTTCATAATCTCCGTTTTCTAGTGTTTCTAAATGGGTTACAAGTTTATCAGCGTTAATTTTGTACTTTGATTCTCTAATGGCTTCTGCCTGTCCAGTTGCAATAGCTATATTTTTTTTTTTCCAAAACTCAAGTTTACGATTTGATGAAACACTATCGCTTTTAGAAATTAAACTTATTTTTTTTCCAAATACAATGAAGTGTTCTTTTTTTATGTTGTAAGATGCTTTTTTACCTCCTCTAATAATTGTTTCATTATCGTTAATTAAAACATTTCCAAGGGCGTTTAAGATTCTTATGTCACTGTTTTTATCAGAATTTTCGTCATAAAAAGCTTCAAGTAAATCTGCTCGTACTTTTAATTTTCCTTTTATTGCTTCTGCATTTTTTTTTGCAATATAAACTTTTTTATTTTTATTCCATTCGATTCCCCCTTCAGCGTAAATTTCAATGGGGGTTTTATCAATATCATTTTCATTTGCCGAAAATAATTGTTTTTGCAAAAGACAATTTCCTAGTACGAAAATGAAGAAATTTAGTAATATTATTTTCATAATTTATTTAATCTTAAGATTTGTATTTCCAGTAAAAATTATCTTATTTCCTTCTTCAGTTATTGAAAAGCCTTTAGACCGAATATTTCCTTTATTATTTTTACCTATAATTTCACTACTCCCAAAAATATTGTTAGTATTGAGATCTATGTTGGCAGATTGAGTCTTAAACGATAAACCATCTATGTTGTTCAGTTGAACGTTTTCATATAAAAAAATTTTTTGATTTTTTTGATCAAAATTTCCATATTTACTCTCAACAAAAATTTTTTTACCTTCACTATTAATAATTTCTCCAGAAGGCATATCCAATTTGTAAAGATTTTCATTATTTGAATCTTTCTTTGCTTTCTCAGCCCTAATAGTAAATGGTTTTTTATTTTTATCTAGACCAATAAACTTTGGACTAATTACTACTTGTTCTTCACTTGTTGTTACAATATCAAAATTTAATTCTTTGTGGTTAAACTTTTTTACTGTTTTATTAACAAACATTGAAATTAAAAGAATAAATGAAATAAAAAAAAGTATTTTTTTAAGAGAATTAATATAAAAACTATAATCTAAACTCATTTTAAAATTTTAAAATATTATGAACATGTAAAACACCAACAGGTTTCATTTTTTCAGTTATGAAGAAGTTTGTTATTGACTCCTTATTCATAAGGTTTAAAGCATCAGCTATTAGTTCATTTCCGTTTAAAGTTTTAGGATTTTTAGTCATTACATTTTCAATTTTTTTTTCTAAAAATTTTTTGTCCATATGTCTCCTTAAGTCGCCATCGGTTATTATTCCTAATAAATCTCCAGATTCTTCTGATATTATTCCTACGCAACCAAGACCTTTTGAAGTAATCTCAATTAAAGCTTCTCCCATTTCTTGGCTTTTTTTAACAATAGGTATTTCATTTCCAACTTTCATTATATCTTTAACTCTTAAAAGTAACCTTCCTAATTTCCCGCCTGGGTGCAAAGCTGAAAATTTTTTTTTTGTGAAATCGTTTTTTTCTAAAAGTGTTATCGCCAACGCATCTCCTAAGACCAATGAAGCGGTAGTTGAACTTGTTGGAGCTAACTCTAGTGGGCATGCTTCAATATTTTTAGGAATTTCCAAACATATATTACTTTTTTTTGCCAATGTACTTTTACCTTCACTTGTAATTGAGATGATTGGAACTTTCAGCTTTTTACAATGTAAAATTATATTAAATAATTCTACTGTTTCACCAGAATTTGAAATTATTATAACACATTCATCTTTTGTTATCATTCCAAGATCACCATGATTTGCTTCTGAAGGATGAATAAAAAATGAGGATGAACCAACTGAGGAAAGTGTTGATGATATTTTTTTTGCTATGTGACCGCTTTTTCCAATTCCAGAAACTACTATTTTTCCTCTAGTTTTTTTTAAAATATCAATTGCTTCTTTAAAATTTTTAGAAAGGGAATCTCTCAATTTGACTAGAGCTTCTATTTCGGTGTCTATTACAATTTTTCCAGTTTGAATTTCAATCATTTTAAGAATGTGAGAATATATCGCTTTGTTCCCAGCCCAGCAAATCTAGGTCTACTCTAGTGCTAATAAAATCAAATATTTTATATGCCAAATCTAATCTATTTTCTCTTTCTAGCATTTCAATCAATTTATTTTTTATATCAATAAGATAAAATACATCTGAACCAGCATATTTGATTTGATTATTCGAAAGGGTACTTTGAGACCAATCAGAAGATTGTTGTGTCTTATTTAATTCAATTTCTAAAAGTTCTTTACAAAGCTCTTTTAGCCCATGTCTATCTGTATATGTTCTAACTAGTCGAGATGCTATTTTTGTACAGAAGATATTTTTGCATTCAATCTGTAAGAATTTTTTTATCATTGCTAAGTCAAATCTAGCATAGTGAAAAATTTTTTCTACCTTGTCGTCTTTTAATAATTTAACTAAATTTTGAGGAGAAGTATTTTTTTTAAAGAAATCTGAATCAAATTTGACTATGTGACAACTATTTTTTTCGAAGGAAAGTTGTAACAAGCAAAGCCGATCTCTTACTAATGAAAGACCAGTGGTTTCAGAATCAATAGCTACAGAAACTCCAGGGCTAAAATCTCGTGGTAAGTCATTTTCATAGATATAAAAATCTTTATTGTTTAATTTTAATGATTTCATTTATAATTAAAAAGTTTATATTTAATTAGCAAAATACAACTTTATCATTAAATTAACCAGATATTTTTATGAGTATAAGTCTTGACGGAAAAAAAATTGTGATCTTTGGAGGTTCAGGTTTTATAGGTAAGTACTTAATTTCTAAATTTTCACAATTTTCATGTACTATAAAAATAGTTTCCAGAAACACTAAAAAATTTAAAAATGTAAAATTTTTGGGTAATTTAGGTCAAGTAGAAATTGGGAAGCTAAATAATTTTTCTGAAAAAAATATTAGCGAAATTATTAATGGTTCGGACATTGTTATAAATCTGATTGGAATATTATATGAAAATAAATTACAAAAATTTGATTTTGTTCACAGTCAACTACCCGGTATTATTGCAAGATCATCAAAAAACCAAGGAGTAGGAAATTTGATACATCTTTCAGCACTGGGCGTTGAATCAAATCTGGAATCAAATTATGCAAAATCAAAATTTCAAGGAGAGAAAAATTTAAAGTTTGAATATCCAGATGCTACTATTATTAGACCAAGTGTTGTATTCGGAAAAGAAGACAATTTTGTTAATCTATTTTCTACCATATCGAATTTTTCACCATTCCTTCCAATTATTGGTGACCCAAAAATTATTTTTAAAAACAAGTTTTTTCCAATTCTTAACTTTTCTGAAGGTACTTTATTTCAACCAATATATGTAGGGGATTTAGCAGAATTTATTTTGAAAACAGTAAATCTTAAATCTAAAACATTTAATCTTGCTGGCCCCAATATTTTGACTTTTAAAGAAATAATTAAAATAATATTAAAATATAAAAAAATTAAAAGATTGTTAATACCAGTACCATTTTTTGCAGCAAATCTTTTAGCTTTTTTTATGGAGAAATTTCCGCAACCACCACTCACCAAAGATCAAGTCTTACTATTAAAAAAAGACAATGTTTCAAAAAAAGGTTATTTCAATTTGTCAAAATATGTTAGAAATCCCAAATCATTGGAGGTAATCATTCCAACTTATATAACTTAGATCTATATTTGAATATATAATAATAAATATGCCAAATATTATTCTGTACCACATAAACACAGCCAAAGAAGATTTTTGCACCCAGCTAACTAAAAAATGAATAAAAAATATCGAAAATGAAAAACTTAACAAAATAATTAACACATTATAAAAATTAAAAAATTCAATTGGATTATTACCTACAGTTTCTAAATTGAGTATGAGATAAATAGTTGCACCGCCAATCGCTGGTATGCTTAACAAGTTTGAAAACTTTACAGAATCTGATCTTGTGAAACCAAAGAATCTCATTATTGTTAATACAGCTCCCGACCTGCTAAACCCAGGAACTATTGCTAAGGATTGAAAAAAACCAATTGCTAATGAGGATGTTAAATTAATTCTGTCCAGATGTTTAATTCTCAAGCAGTATTTATCAACAAAATAAAGAAGAATACCAAATATAATGGAAATCCATCCTATAACAACAAGAGACTCTAAAAAATTCTCAGATATTTGATTAGCAGCAAAGTAACCAATAAAAAAGAGAGGTAAACTGGCGTAAATAATACTTTTGAGAAGAATAGTGTTAGGATCTAAGTAGCTTTGAAAAAAATTTTTGACTGAGAGAATAAGTGTAATACAATCTCTAAAATAATAAGTAATGATAGCCAAAAGTGAACCAAAATGCGCCATAATATTTAAACTTCTCATTGATAATCCATTGAGTTCCAACTCGTAAAAATTGTTAAATACTATTAAATGTGCTTGTGAACTTACAGGCAAAAATTCAGTGAATCCCTGAATTAAACAATATAAAGCAATAAGCACATACATTATTAAAATATTAGCATATTTAATTTTTTTGTTATATAGTATTAAAGAATATTGATATATTATATTATTTTTAAAATGAATATTAGTAAGTTTGACCTTAATCTTTTAGTTGTTTTTAGAACTTTATATGAAGAAAGAAATGTTACTAAAGCAAGTTCAAAAGTTGGCATTACTCAACCGGCTATGAGTAATGCTTTGAATAGGCTTAGATATTTGATGAAAGATGAATTATTTATTAGAGGGCCTAAAGGAATGAGACCAACTCCAAGAGCTGTAGAATTGTCATTGCCGATACAGATTGCCTTATCTAGTTTGGAATCAACGTTGACAGATGTAAAATTTGATCCATCCAAGTCAAGGAAATTATTTCGCCTAGCCATGTCAGATGATATTGGTCCGCTACTTCTTCCAAACTTAGTAAGTTTTTTAGAGAAAAATTCACCAAATTCAAAGTTATCAATAATTTCTGATCAGGGAAATGATGCTTTAAAACTTTTGGATTTTAATGAAATTGATTTTGCAATTGGAAGATTTGAATCTATTCCTTCAAGATTTGGTTCAAAAGTGTTATTTGAGGAAAGATTTTTATGCATGATGCGAAAAGAGCATCAATTCTCAAAAGAAAAAAAATTATCTATGGATCAATATCTAGCCTCTAAACATTTAAGAGTTGCGCCCACAGGTGCCCCAGTATCCCCGATAGATAGGGCCCTAACTCAACTGGAATTAGAAAGAAATATTTCTGTTAGAATTGATTTAATTACTTTGTCACCAAATGTTCTTAAAAACAGTGATCTAATACTAACGTTACCTTCAAAAACAGCTAAAAGATTGGCTAACATTTACAATTTCTCTTTGCTTGAACTTCCTTTAGAATTAGAGAAAAGATTTACAAAAATTGTCTGGCATAAAGAATTGACAAATCATCCGGCTTATGACTGGATTAGAGAGAGGATAATGGCAGAGCATAAATGAAAATGCTTTTTCTGGGCGCAGGATATTGTACTGAATTTCTCACTCCTTTAATTGAAAAGGAATTTGAAATTATTGGTACTCATAACAGATTACCTTTCAAAACCAAATACCACAATTTTAAAATCGTAAAAAGATATTCTTTTGAACAATTTTTAAATGAAAAAAATTCCATTTTATATAACGTAACCCATATATTAAATTCCATACCTCCTAATGATGACGGGGACATCCCCTATTGTCATATAAAAAAGGAATTAATAAAATTAAACTCATTAAAATGGATTGGATATTTTTCAACCACCGGAGTGTACGGCAATCATAATGGGAATTGGGTAAATGAGAATTCTGAACTAAAAACAAAAAATAAAAGATCACTTAATAGAATAACAGCGGAAAATCAGTATTTAAAACTTTTTTTAGAACATAATCTTCCAGTTCATATTTTCAGATTACCAGGTATTTATGGTCCCAAAAGATCAATTTTTGAAAGAATAAATACTGAAAATCTAAACTTTATCAAAAAAAAAGATCAATTTTTTTCAAGGATTCATGTTGAGGATATTGCAAATGCACTTTATTTAAGTATAAAAAAACCAACCCCAGGGGAAATTTTTAATTTAACGGATGACTATCCTTGTCCAAGTGATGAGGTTACAGAATATGCTTTCGAACTTTTAAAAAAAAAACGGCCAGTATTCTTAAAACTAAATGATTCAAAAGTTTCAGAAATGACTAGAAGTTTTTATATGGAAAATAAAAAGGTATCAAATAAAAAATTTAAGGATAAATTAAATTGGTCACCAGAAAAAAAAAATTTTAAAATTGGATTAAATGAGATTTTTAAGCTTTTAAAAAATTGAGGAAAAAGTAATATAAATTAAATGAAAACCATTATTCAAATTTTACCCTCACTAGAACATTCTGGAGGTGGTGTGGAAAGAGGAACACTCGATGTTGCTAGATTTTTGAAAGAAAAAGGATATAGATCAATAATATTTTCATCTGGTGGAAGTATGGCGGAAAAATATAAACATAAAGGTGTTGAACATTTTAAAATTCCTCTCAATAAAAAAAGTATAATTAATTTTTTTAAGGCAAAAAGGTCTTTTAGAAAACTTGTTCATCAGATTAAGCCAGATTTAGTTCATATCAGAAGTAGATGGCCAGCTTTTAATTTAAATAAGATTATAAGAAACTTAAATATTCCTCTAATAACCACTTACCATGGGACATATAATGGAAACAATAATCTTCTTAAAAGAAAATATAATAGCGTTATGACTGAAGGTGATATAATTATAGCAATATCAGATTTTATTTGTTCTCATATAAAAAAATATTTTCCTGAAAAAGCTAAAAAAATCAAAATTGTAAATAGAGGAATTGATACAAAGTATTTTGATTTAAAAGCAATTACTAGACTAAGAAAAGAAACCTTTTTGAAGGAAATATCCATAAATGAAAAAAAACATATTATTTTACTTCCAGGTAGACTTACAGAGTGGAAGGGACAATTAGTAGCAATCAAGGCTGCGAAAATATTATCTTTAAATAATCCAGATTTTGAATTCTTATTGTTGATTGTCGGGTCAGAACAAAACAGAAAAGGATATTTAAAAAAAATTAAAAAACTAATAAAAAAACTTGATATTGATAGCCACGTATTGTGTTTGGGAAATCGTACGGATATGCCCTCAATTTATTCAATTGCCGATGTAGTCATTTCTTCCTCCATTGAACCTGAAGCTTTTGGTAGAGTGTCTGCAGAAGCCTGTGCAATGGAAAAACCAATCGTAGCGACTGATATAGGAGCCTCCAAGGACATCATAATTGACCAAAAAACTGGGTGGTTAGTAGAAGAAAATAATCCAGAAGCGTTAGCAATGAAAATTATGCAAGTAGTAAAATTACCTCAGAATCAAAAAGATAAAATGGGTATTCTTGCGAGAAAAAGAATAAAAGAAAAATTTGAAATGGTTGATATGTTGGAAATGGAAGTAAAAATTTATGAAGATCTCATCAAATCAAAAAATCTTAATTATTAAGTTTGGTGGCCTAGGGGATTTTATATTGTCCTTGTCAGCAATGTACACCATAAAAACATTTTATAAAAAATCTAAGTTAGTTTTAGTTACTGAAAGCGCTTATAAAGATATTGCAGAGAGAAGTAAATGGTTCGAAGAAATCATAATAATAAAAAGATCTATGTTCTACTTTTTAGACAAATTAAAATTAAAAAAAAAATTGAATACAAGAGAGTTTGTAAATGTTTATGATCTGCAAACCTCAAAACGGTCAACAAGCTATGGTGATCTATTTGATGGAAAAATTACTAAATGGTCGGGAATTCTTAGGGATTCAGTCTACTTTCATTTAAATCCTAAAAGGGACACGATGCACACAATTGATAGACAAAAAGAACAACTAAAAATAGCTAATATTAAAAAATTTTCAAAATTCGATGAAAATTGGATATTTGATGATAAATTTAAACACAATTTTAAAAAAAAGAGATTTGTCATTCTTGTGGTGGGAGGTTCAGCAAGAAGAAAAAATAAAAGAATTCCCTTCAATGTTTTTGTTGAAATTGCTAAAAAATTATTCAAGAAAAATATAGATTCTATAATTGTTGGAGGTAACGATGAATTAGAATTGTGTCAAGAAATCAAAAAAAAGTTTCCTTATATAATAAATCTTTGTGGAAAACTTGATGTTTACAAATTAGCCTCATTGTCAAGAGATTCACTGTGTATTGTAGGTAATGATACTGGACCAATGCATGTATGTGCATTAGCAAAAAAAAAATTGGTCGTCTTTTTTACAAAATTTTCTAATCCAAAATTATGTGCCCCGGTAGGAAGTCATGTTACTGTTTTAAATTATAATAATGAATGCTTTCAACTTGTAAAAAAAACTCTATCAATTATTCTTGAGAAAAAAACAATTACCTTCTAAATTGACCAAATGATATTATACCTTAATTAGAAACAATCTAACGCAAAAAAAAATCGATATGAATGCATCTAAAAAAATCACAATTACCTTTCCAGATGGTACAAAAAAAAAGTTTATGAGTGGCGTCTCAGGCTATGACATTGCAAAAACAATATCAAAAAGTCTGAGCAAACAATCTGTAGCTATGAAAATTGATGGCATCCAAAAAGACCTGACTGATTCGATTCTAAAAGATTCTAAGGTATCTTTAATTACGGTTAATACAGACGAAGGTCTGGAAATAATGAGGCATACAATAGCTGCCCAAATTCTCGCAAGAGCTATTAAAAACTTATATCCTAAAGCCAAGTTGGCAATAGGTCCAACTATCGAAAATGGCTTTTATTATGATGTGATGTTCGAAAAACCAATTTCATTTGAAGATTTAGAATTTGTAGAGAAGGAAATGAAAATCATCGCTATGGAAAAAGCTTGTATACATAAAACCTTTCACTCTAAACAAGAGGCCATATCATTATTTAAAGCTAGAAATGAAGATTATAAAGTTAAAATAATTGAAGAATCAAATCAAACTCAGTCTTTTCAAATTTACACTCAAGGAGATTCTGAGTTTATAGACTTATGCCATGGTCCTCATTTACCAACTTTAGACCTAGTAGGGGCATTTAAATTGACTAAACTCTCAGGAGCTTACTGGCGAGGCGATTCCCAAAATGAAATGTTACAAAGAATCTATGGAACTGCATGGAAAAACGAAAGTGAATTAAATAAATATTTATTGATGATTGAAGAGGCTGAAAAAAGAGATCACAGAAAATTAGGTAAAGATCTAGATCTTTTTCATTTTCAGGATCAGGCTGCAGGATCTGTCTTTTGGCATGAAAAGGGTTGGAGAATATATAGAAAAATAATGCATTATATGAGAAAAAAATTAGAAAAAAACGGCTATTATGAGGTTAACACGCCCTCACTTGTAGACAGATCATTGTGGGAAAAATCAGGACATTGGGAAAAATTTAGAGAACATATGTTTACGTGTGAATCTGAGGAAAAAACTTTGGCTATCAAGCCTATGAATTGTCCTTGCCACGTTCAAATTTTTAGACAGGGAATTAAAAGCTACAAAGAACTACCGATAAGAATGGCGGAGTTTGGCTCATGCCATAGAAATGAACCTTCAGGTGCACTACATGGGTTGATGAGAGTAAGAGCATTTACACAAGATGACGCACACATTTTTTGTACTAAAGATCAAATTGTATCAGAAACTGAAAAATTTTGTAAATTTCTTATGGAAGTTTACAAGGATTTTGGTTTTGAAGATGTGACTATTAAATTTGCTGATAGACCAGAGAATAGAGCCGGAGAGGATGAAGTTTGGGATCAAGCTGAAAACGCATTGAGAGAAGCAATTAATGAGGCTGGCTACATTTATAAATTAAATAGTGGAGAGGGTGCATTTTATGGACCCAAACTTGAATTTGTTCTAAAAGACGCAATTGGAAGGGATTGGCAATGTGGTACACTTCAGGTCGATTTTGTTTTACCAGAAAGATTAGATGCTTCATATATTGGCGAAGATGGACAAAAGCATAGACCAGTTATACTTCACAGAGCAATTCTTGGATCATTTGAGAGATTTATAGGAATCTTAATTGAAAACTATTCAGGAAATCTTCCCAATTGGTTAGCGCCCATTCAAGTTGCACTTATTAATATTAATGATGATTGTTTAGACTACATCAGATTTATTGATGATGAACTAAAACTGATAGGAATAAGTACTGTTATTGATGATAGAAAAGAAAAGATTAATTATAAAATTAGGGAACATGCAATGAATAAAATCCCTTATACTCTTGTCGCAGGACACAAAGAAATTGATACACAAACTGTTTCTTTAAGAACTTTTGGAAACACGAATCAAGAGGTATTAAATTTAAAGGATTTTTTAAAAAAAATAAAAAACTCTTGCAGTATTCCTGAAAATATGTCCAATTAATTTTCGTTTTACTAATTTGGGGATTATTTAATGAAAAAAAACAGGTGAATAAAATTGATGTTAAATGAATAAGATAAGCCGTACTAATAATCGTGGACCGGCTATTAACGAATCGATTGCTTCTGCTGAGGTAAGAGTAGTCCTTGAAAATGGCGATATGCTAGGTATATTAAAAATTAATGATGCATTAAAAAGAGCCTCAGAACTAGGGTTGGATTTGGTTGAAGTTTCACCAAATGCCAAACCTCCCGTTTGTAAAATTATAGACTATGGTAAATATAGGTACCAACTTCAAAAAAAATTAGCTGAAGCAAAAAAGAAACAAAAAACTTTTGAAGTTAAAGAAGTAAAGCTGAGACCTGGAATTGAAGATCACGATTATGATGTTAAGCTCAAATCAATTCATAGATTTCTTGGTTCAGGAGATAAAGTCAAGATTACTCTTAGGTTTAGAGGTAGGGAAATGGCATATCACCAAAGAGGCATGAAAATCTTAAAAAAACTTGAAAAGGAAATTGAATCATTAGCAAAAATAGAGCAACTACCAAAGTTAGAGGGTAGACAAATGACGATGATTATTGCACCTAAATGATTTTATTAAAACTCTCTTGATTTGATTTTAAAAATCTTTATAAGTTAGATTTATTATTTAGATTAGAGTTTTATGCCAAAATTAAAAACAAAAAGCGGGACAAAAAAGAGGTTTAAAGTTACTTCAACTGGCAAAGTAGTAATGTATGCAAGTAACAAGAGACATAATCTTTCACACAAGTCAAAAAAGATGAAAAGAAACGCTAAAGGACCTATCATTATGTCTAAACAAGATACTGTAATAGTAAAAAAATACATGAATACTAAAATTTAATGAGTAAAGAAAATGTCAAGAGTTAAATCTGGTGTAACCACAAAATCAAGACACAAAAAAATATTAAAAAAAGCTAAGGGATTTTACGGAAGAAGAAAAAATACATTTCGCGCGGCTAATCAGGCTGTTGAGAAGTCAGCTCAGTATGCTTATAGAGACAGAAGAGTTAAGAAAAGAGCCTTTAAAAGCTTGTGGATACAAAGAATAAATGCTGGTTGTCGCTTGCACGGATTGAAATATTCAAATTTTGTGAATGGGCTAAAAAAATTAAATCTTAATTTTAACAGAAAAATATTAGCAGATCTTGCTGCTCGAGAACCAAAGGTTTTCAAAAACATTATTGATAAAATTCAGGCAAATAAATAATTGAATAAAAGTTTCATGACGAATTTCGGAGATGTTACTCTTTCAGCTAAAAATGAAGTCTTAGAATCTAATTCGATAGAAAGTCTAGAGAAAATAAAAGTTAAATACTTCGGGAAAAATGGATTAATAAACAAGGAGATGAAAAAACTTTCGTCTCTAGATACCGAAGGGAAAAAAACAATTGGTAAAAAATTAAACTTATTCAAACGTGAATTTTCAGAACTCATCTTGGAGAGGAAGAATTTTTTTAGAAAAAAAGAAATTGAAAATAAAATAAATGCTGAATTTTCAGATCCGACAATGCCAACCAGGAAAAATATTTTAAACTCAGGAAGAGTTCATCCAATTACTCAAACGATTGAAGAAATTGTTTCCATTCTTGGTTCTATGGGTTTGCAATATGTTGAAGGACCAGATGTAGAAGATGATTTTCATAATTTTACAGCTTTAAATATTCCGGAGAATCATCCAGCAAGACAAATGCATGACACTTTTTATATAAGTTCAAAAGAAGACAAAAAAAATGTTCTTAGAACTCATACATCACCTGTACAGATTCGTTGTCTCAAAGATTCAAATTTACCAATTAAAATTTTTGCACCTGGAAGAACATACAGGTGTGACTCTGACATAACACATACACCTATGTTTCATCAAGTTGAAGGTCTGATTGTAGATAAAGATATAAGCTTTTCCAACTTAAAATGGTTTATTACCCGGTTTTGTAAAATTTTTTTTAATAAAAAAGATTTAAAATTAAGGTTTAGACCTTCTTTTTTTCCTTTTACAGAACCTTCTGCAGAAGTTGACATAAATTGTTTTAGGAAAAATAATAAAATTTATTTGGGCGAAGGCAATGATTGGATGGAAATTCTAGGTTGCGGTATGGTTCACCCAAATGTATTTAGAGCATGTAATTTAGGAAATAAAAAAACCTCTGGATTTGCTTTTGGTGTTGGAATTGAGAGATTATGTATGCTTAAATATGGTATGCCAGATTTAAGAGATTTTTTTGATAATGACCTAAGATGGCTAAATCATTATGGATTCTCATTTTTTAACTACCCCGACTTAAATTGGGAATGATATGAAATTTTCATTAAAATGGCTTAAAGAACATCTAGACCTAGATTGTAAAATTTCTGAAATATCTGAAAAATTAACTAGCATCGGCCTTGAGGTTGAAACCATTAAAAACCCTTACCAATCGCTGAATAATTTTTTAGTTTGTAAAATTATAGATATTGAAAAACATCCTCAGGCTGACAGACTAAATGTCTGTAAGGTTGATAACGGAAAAGAAACTTTACAAGTGGTTTGCGGTGCGTCTAATGCCAAAAAAGGATTAATAACTGTAATAGCACCAATTGGGACTGAATTACCAGTGCAAAAAAATGGGCAAAAAATAAAAATAAAAAAAGGAAAAATTAGGAATCTTGATTCTTTTGGAATGCTTTGCTCTGAACAAGAATTAGGAATTGGAAATGATTCAAATGGCATTATTGAGTTAGAGAATAAACAAGAAATAGGTAGTAGTTTTTCTAAGTGTATCGACGAGGAGTTGATAGTTTTTGAGATTTCTATAACTCCAAACAGACCTGACTGTGCTGGTGTGTTTGGAATAGCTCGAGATTTAGCTGCAGCGGGACTTGGAAAACTAAAGCTAAAAGAAAAATGCCTGATTAAAAATGATTTTGAATCTGATTTCAAAATTACCAATAATATTGAAAATTCAGATTGTCCACAATTTTTGTTAAGGTTAGTAAAAAATGTAAAAAATAATGGCTTATTAAACGGATATGAAAAAAGGTTTGAAAATTGTGGCATAAAAATAATTTCTCCACTAGTAGATATCACAAATTTTATTACTTTCGATCAATGTAGACCTCTACATGTTTTTGATTATGATAAGATAATTGGAAAAATTGTCATCAGACATTCCCTAGATAATGAATCATTTAAAGGACTCGACGGTGTAACTTACAAACTTGAAGAGGGAATGATTGTTATTTGTGATGATTTGGGAGTAATAAGTTTAGCTGGCATTATGGGAGGAGATAGAACAGCTTGTAGTTTTGAAACGAAGAATATTTTAATTGAATCAGCCTATTTCAATCCAACAAAAATTTCATGGGCAGGAAGGAAATTACTAATTGATAGTGATGCTAGGTATCGTTTTGAGAGAGGAATCGATCCATATTCAACATTGTACGGAATTCATTATGCTTCAGATATGGTTAAAAAATTTTGTGGAGGAGAATTCAGTCAAATTATTGGTTACAAAGAATTTAAAATAAATGACAAAATAATTACTTTAAAGTTTTCTGATTTCGAAAAATTACTTGGATTAAAGATTGATCCAAAATTTATTGAGGAAAAATTATTACTTTTGGGGTGCAATTTAGATATTTCGAAAAGTGACTTCAAAGTTTCTCCTCCCTCATGGAGACATGACTTGAATATAAAAGAAGATATAATTGAAGAGATAGCAAGATTATATGGATATGAAAATATAAACGATGCCCCAATGACATTGGTAAGCAATCTAAATAATAAAGTTACTTCTTTATCCCAACAATATAAAAGAATGATTTGTAGAACTTTAGTATCAACAGGTATGTGTGAACTTAAAACTTGGTCATTTGTGGACGAAAAAAGCTCAAATTTTTTTAAATTTTCTGAAAAAATAATAAAAATTGACAATCCAATTAGTTCTGAACTCTCATGTATGAGAAAAAGTTTATTAATAAATCTTTTAAGCGTGTTTAAAAAAAATTTTAATAGGGGATATTCAGATATTTCAATATTTGAAATTGGACCAGTATTCGATGGATTCTCTCCTGGTGAACAAACAGAGTTAATATCTGGTCTAAGATCAGGAGAATGTGGAAAAAAGGATTGGTTACAAAAAAAAAGATTGATAGATTTATATGATATAAAAGTAGATATTTTAAATGTTTTGGGTATATGTAATTTTGACGAAAATAAAATAATTATTGATAACTTAGAAATACCTCAACATTTTCATCCACGTAAAAGTGGAAGAGTGAAGATAGGAAGTGTATTAATTGGATTCTTTGGAGTTTTACATCCAAATTTATTAAACCAGTTTGATATTGCTTCAGACTTAGTAGGGTTTGAATTGAATTTTGATAATATTATGGGTTTTATAAAAGAAAAAAAAATCTCCAAACCTGACTTAGAAGTTTCACAATATCAAGCCATAACAAGGGATTTTTCTTTTATTTTAGATGAGGAAATACTTTCAAGTGAAATTACTAACATAATAAAAAAAGTAGACAAAGAATTAATAAAAAGTATTAAAATTTTCGATTTGTTTAGTGGTGACGAAATAGGAAACAATAAAAAGGCACTGGCGGTTGAGGTTAGAATACAATCAAAGGAAAAAACACTCACTGACGGTGAGATCGATTTAATTTCAACGAAGATAATCAATAATGTTGAAACTAATTGTCATGCTAAACTACGAGTCTAATATGACGATAAAAAAAATTAGAAATTTTTCAATTATTGCACACATTGATCATGGCAAGTCAACTCTAGCTGATAGAATTATTCAAACCTGT
>PBCD01000017.1 GCA_002717855.1 Rickettsiales bacterium | reverse complement strand
TTAAGTTTTGACAATAAATTTGAATTTTTAAATGATTTTATCTCAAAACTGATAAGTATTATTATTACTCCAATATCAAATATTAGAGGTTCTGCCCAACTATTACAAAAAATTGAATCAAAAAATACTGAATTTTACGAAATTATCATTAATGAAGTTGAGAAATTATCAAATTTCATAAGAATTTTTAAAAATAAACCAATAAATTTGCAGAAAACTAAAACTAATTTTAATATTCATGAAATAATTAGAACTTCGATAAAAAATCTTGACACTTTAATTATTAAAAGAATTAATTTAATTGAAAATTTTGATCCTTCCTTACCTAATGTTTTATTAAACAAAAAAGAAATGGTAATTTTACTTGAAAATTTAATTACAAACTCGCTTGAGTCTATTTCTAAAGAAAACGGATATATAAAAATTTCAACCTCATATTATTTTGGTGAGATTCAAAATATTCCTAACATAAAAAAAAGTATATCATCAAATTTTATTTTAATTGAGATAGAGGATAATGGAGAAGGGATCAGAGAGGAATTTAATAATCAGATTTTTTTCCCTTTTTTTTCTACAAAAGATAAAAAAGGGCTTGGTTTATACCAAGCAAAAAAAATTGCGCTAGAAAATGATTGCGAAGTTCAATTTCAATCGCTAAATAATCTTACAATTTTTAAAATTTGGATTCCCATAGATGGAAAATAATATTCTTATAGTTGATAGCGATATTTCTCTAAAAAAGATTTTGGTTAGATCTTTAAGTGGAGCAAAAAATATTATTAGAGCTGTCTCAACTATTTCCGAAGCATGGGTGGAAATTTCAAAAAAATTTTATGATTTAATTATTACTGACATTGAATTGCCAGATGGTGATGGATTGGAATTAGTAGAGAAGATTAGGAAAAAAAAACTTTCAACAAAAATTATTGTAATTAGCGCAAAACATAATCTACTGACTACAGTAAAAGCCAGTAAATTAAATGTCTATGAATATATTAGTAAACCAATTGATTTGAATGATTTAATAATTGTTGTTAGTAGATGTTTGCAAAAAGATAAATCTGATGCAGATAAATTAATTACTGATGATGAGAAACTTCCAATGATTGGAAATTCTCAAGTTATGCAAAGTGTTTACAGAACAATTGCTAAATTAATGAAGACAGATTTGACTGTTCTAATTACTGGAGAATCAGGTACAGGAAAAGAACTAGTAGCTAAAGCAATACATGATTTTAGTAGAAGATCTAGTAATGATTTTGTAGTTTTAAATATGGCAGCAATTCCAAGAGACTTGATTGAGAGTGAACTTTTTGGTTACGAAAAAGGGGCATTTACTGGAGCTGAGAAACAGACAATAGGATATTTTGAAAAAGCAGAAAAAGGCACACTTTTTTTAGACGAAATTGGTGATATGCCTTTTGAAGTTCAAGCAAGATTATTAAGAGTTTTGCAGATGGGTGAATATTCAAGAGTAGGTGGTAGAGAAGTTATAAAATCAGATGTAAGAATTATATCAGCTACTAATAAGAATCTTAAAGAATGTGTAGAAAGCGGAACATTTAGAGAGGATTTATATTACAGACTTAACGTAGTAAAAATTAATGTTCCAAGTTTAAGAGATCGCAAAAGTGATATAATTTTACTTTCAAATTTTTTTCTAAAAAAATTTTCAAATGGCTCAAAGGAAATCGATGATGATTGCATAAAACTATTAGAAAGATACAGATGGCCAGGTAACGTAAGAGAATTAGAGAATTTTTTTAAAAAAATATCAGTGTTATACACAGATAATCTTATTTCTAAAAATATAATTGAGGAGGAACTCAATGATATTGATGAGTTAACCCAAGAATACCATAGTGAAAACTCTATTTCAGACAGTATGGTAATCCATCTAAGTAATTTTTTTGATGCACTTAATCCTGAGGATGATAATTCAACACTCAACTTATATGGGAAACTTCTAACAGAATTTGAAAAACCACTAATCAATAAGGCTTTGGATTTTTTCAACGGAAATCAAATAAAAACAGCTGCAATGTTAGGTATTAATAGAAACACCTTAAGAAAAAAAATAAAAGAACTAAAAATAATACTTAAAAAATGAGTTTAAAAGATATTTTTTTAAAAAATAATTTAAATAATATTGGTGGTAAGGAAAATATTATTTTATTATTACTATTTTTAGTTTCATTTTTTTTAAGTCTATTTATTTTTTTAGTAATCTCTGGCTTTTTTAGTTTTAATGCCAAACTTGTAAATGTTTCTTCACTGCTAGTTTTGAATTCTGTTCTCGTTTTTTTAATAATCCTTTTTATCTCATATAAAGTAAGAAATTTACTTTTATTCAGAAAAGAGGGAAGATCGGGTTCATATTTACAAATTCAATTGAGCGCATTTTTTGCAATTATTACATTTATTCCATCAATATTTGTCACTATATTCTCTCTTCTTTTTTTTGATCAAGGCATCAAAACTTGGTTTACGGAAAAAGTTAATACTGCAATATCAGGTTCAAAATTTATATCTGAGTCATACTTTAAAGAACATAGTAATAACTTAAAAAATGACATAATGTTTCTTAGCAAAGAAATTAACAACGAGAAAGTGGCTTTTTTTACAGATAGAGAGAGATTGACTATACTATTAGATTCATTGGCATCTGTAAAATTTATAGATGAGGTAATAATATTTGAAAGATCTGGCCAACTATTAGCTAAATATGGGAGTAGTTTTGTTATTGATAAGGAACCACCACCACCCTTGTGGTCAATATTCAGAGCAGATGACGGTGAAATATCTGTGTTTACCAATAAAACAAACGATAGAGTGAGAGGAATAGTAAAGCTTAATAGAGTAATTCCAACCTATTTATATGCTGGCAGAAATGTTGATAGTATGGTTCTAAGTAGAGTAAATTCTGTTAATGACGCTGCCAATCAGTATTTAGACTTAGAAAAAAATATAGAAAACTTTCAAAGGCAGTTTTACATTTTATTTATAGCCATAAACCTTCTAGTCATTATGCTTTCTATTTGGTTTGGTCTATTATTTGCTGGTCGGATTATTTTTCCAATAAAAACAATTATTAATGCCTCAGAAAAAATTAGCTCGGGAGATCTTAAAACCAGAATTAAAAAATTTTCAAAATTTAATGATTTTAATACTTTAAGCAATTCTCTTAATAAAATGGTTGATAAGTTAGTTGAGCAAAAAAAAAAATTAATAACAGCTAAAGAAAATATAAACATAAGACGTAAATTTACTGAAAATGTGATAGAAGGAATCACTGCAGGAATAATTTATCTTGATCTAAAATTTAATATTGTCCTTTACAATAAACGATCAAAAGAGATCCTAAATAAATCATCATTAAATGGAAGTATTCTTGATATTTTTCCTGATGTAAAAAATATTTTAAATGATTTTATATCAACAAAGTTTAAATCAATTGAAAAACAAATAAGGTTTTCTGATTCGACAAGTCAAAAAATAATTAACATAAAAATTAATTCTGAGGTACAAAATAAAAAAAGAAGAGGTATAATATTAACATTTGACGATGTAACCGAACTTGTTTCTGCGCAAAAGAAAGCAGCTTGGTCAAACGTAGCTAGATACCTTGCACATGAAATTCGAAACCCGCTTACACCAATAAAAATCTCCGCACAACGTTTACAAAAAAATTTTCTTAAAAAAATACTCAATAACGATACTCTTGAAACTTGCACAAATACGATTGTAAGGCAAGTAAATGAAATAGAAAAATTAGTTACAGAGTTTTCCGATTTTGCAAGAATGCCAACCATAAATTTAAAAAATGAGGATATATATGTAATTCTTAAACAAGAGATTGATTCTCAGAAAATAATTAACAAAGAAGTTGAGTATAGACTTAAGAGTAAACACAAAAAAATCATTATTGATATTGACAAAAGTCAAATGAGAAGGGTGATTATCAATTTATTAAAGAATTCATATGACGCAATTGAAGAGAAAAAAGTAAAAAAAATTCATGTTGAAATTATAAAAAGAAATAATTTTTTAGAAATTATTTTTGATGATAATGGTTATGGTTTTCCTAATGACATAGATAAATTATTTGAACCTTATATTACTAATAAAAAAAACGGTACTGGATTAGGACTTTCAATTTGTAAAAAAATTATTGAAGATCATTGTGGAGAAATTACACTTAAAAAAAGTAGGGAATTAGGTGGCGCTTCAGTTAATATAAAACTTTTTATTAATATAGATAAATGAAAAAAGATATCAATATTCTTATAATTGATGATGAAATAGATATTTGCGATCAAATATCTGGTTTATTAGGTGATGAGGGATACTCTACGTTTTCTGTTCAAGATAGTGATCAAGCTTTGAAGATATTGGACTCCAAGGATATTAATTTGGTAATTCTAGATATTTGGTTGAATAATTCAAAATTAGATGGATTTAAGACTTTAAATAAAATCAAAAATTTTAATGAACTTATCCCTGTTTTAATGATAAGTGGTCATGGAAATATTGAGACTGCAGTTAATGCTATAAAAAATGGAGCATATGATTTTATTGAAAAACCTTTTGATTTAGATATTTTAATTTATAAGGTTAAAAAAGCCCTAGAAAACATTGATTTAAAAATAAAAATTAACGAATTAACCAATAGAACACACCAAAAATTAATTTGTAACTCGGATACCACTAAAAACCTTCAAAATATAATTTCTAAAGTTGCAAAAACAGAATCTTCAATTCTTCTTACTGGGCCCTCTGGATCAGGTAAAGAAATTGTTGCAAAAGAAATACACAAGTTATCTAATCGTAACAAAAAGTCTTTTGGGGTTTTAAGTTGTGCAAATTTAAATCCCGAAAACTTAGAAAAAGAGTTATTTGGTTCTGAAAGTTCTGATGGTATTCTAAAACATGGTATTTTAGAAAAATTAAATGGAGGGACTATCTTATTTGATCAAATCGAGGATATGCCCCTAAAATCACAAGGTAAAATTGTAAGGTTTTTAGAAGATCAAAAGATTGTTCGTATTGGAGGTAGTAATTCTTTTGCAGTAAATGTTAGAATTATAGCAACAACAAAAGAAAACTTAAGTAATCTTATTGATGATAATAAATTTCGGGAAGATCTATTTTTTAAACTTAACGTGATGCCAATCCAAGTTCCTAAACTTAAAGATAGACTAGAAGATTTCGAGGATTTGTGTAATATTTTTTTAACCGATTATATAAAAAAAAATAATTTAAAAAGTAAAATATTTTCTAAAGATTGTATTGAGTATTTTAAATCAGTCAAATTTCCAGGAAATGTTAGGCAACTTAAAAACCTTGTAGAATGGATATTAACAATGCTCTCTGATAACAAAAAGACAAATATATACTTAAAAGATTTACCACAAGAAATTAAAAATGTTTTAGTTGATAAAAATATTAATGAAAATCTCACAATAGATTTTTCTTCTCATACATTGAAGGAAGCCAAAGAAATTTTTGAGAAAAAATATATTGAACATCAGTTAATAAAATTTGATAATAATGTTACAAAGGTATCTGATTTTATTGGGATGGAAAGAACAGCTTTATACAGAAAAATAAAAAACCTTAAAATTAACTTAGAAAAAGAGAAATGAAAATAATCGTATGTGGTGCAGGTGAAGTTGGCTCTAACATTGCGAAACAACTCGTATCAGAGGATAATGATGTAACTATAATTGATGAATCTGAAGAATTGCTCAGATCAATTAATCAAAACTTAGATGTAAAAAGTATTTGCGGAAAACCATCCTATCCTTCTATCTTAGAAAAAGCTGATGCTGAGGAATCGGATATGTTGATAGCCGTTTCAGATAACGATGAAGTAAATATCATTTCATGTCAAGTAGCTGAAAGTATTTTCAAAATACCCGTAAAAATTGCTAGAATAAAAGAATCAAATTACTTAAACAAAAAATGGTCTGACTTTTTTTCAAAAAAAAGTGTACCTATAGATGTTCTTATTTCACCTGAGCTTGAAATTGCGAAAGCAATTTCAAGAAAATTAAACACACCAGGTGCTTTTGATTCCATGCTTCTGGGAGATAAATTGCTAAGAATTATTGGATTGTCAATAAGTGCTGATTGTCCAGTAATAAATACACCCTTAAGAATGTTTCCAGGTATTTTTTCTGGTTTAGAAATAAAAATTCTTGTTATCTTCAGAAATAATGAGATTGTGATACCCTCGGGTAAAGTGGAAATCTATCCAAATGATGAAATATATTTTGCTGTAAGAGATCTTGATTTAGGAAGAGCCTTAAGAGTCTTTGGTATTAAATCTCAAGAAACAAGAAAAGTAGTAATAGTAGGTGCGGGAAATATTGGATTAAATCTTATTAAAATAATTGAAAAAAATTTTCCTGATATAATTTGTAAAGTTATTGAAAGTAATTTAAAAAGATCTGAAGAAATAGTTAATACATTGTCAGAACAGAATATTATTTTGAATGGAAATGCTCTAGATCTTGAAATTTTAGAAGAATCTGGAGTTGGAAGCTCTGAAGCTATTATAGCGGTTACGGATGACGATGAAGTAAATGTTTTTTCAACATTATTGGCGAAGGAGTTAGGTTGTCCAAGATCAATGGCTATTGTAAATAACTCGACTTATAGGCAATTATCTAAAAAATTAAATTTAGATATAATGATTAGTCCAAAAACAATTACAACTTCAGCTATATTACAATACGTGAGACGAGGAAAAATTAAAGAAATTCATGACTTTGGAGACAATAGAGGAGAAATTATTGAATTCGAGATTCTTCAAACTTCAAAATTTGTCGATAAGAAAATTTCGGAACTAGAATTACCTAAAGCTGTAGTTATTGGCGCTATTGTTAGAAACAAAAAAATAATATTTCCAGATGATTTATCAACAATACAGATCAATGATAAAATAATATTATATACTGACGCAAATTCTATAAAAGAGGTTGAAAAACTGTCAGAAGTAAAAATTGAGTTTTTTTAATGCAATTTAATTATTTAAATGGAAAGTTTCTTTACAAACATGAAAGCAATATTTCTACTGAAGATAGAGGGTTTAACTTTGCAGATGGCGTTTATGAAGTTATAGCTTTTAGAAAAAAAACCTTATTAAATTATTCAAAGCATATTGCAAGACTCAGATACTCTCTTAAGAATTTAAAAATTAATTCTCCATTAACGAATCTTTATTCTTTAAATTTCATTCTGAAACATTTAATAAATATTAACTTTCTTGAGCATGGTTTTTTATATTTACAGATAACTCGAGGATCTTCTGAAAGAAATCACCTATTTTCATCAGAACTAAAATCAAATATATTTATTAGCGTTTTTCCCGTTAAAGATTTATCTAAATATAAAAAAAAAGGGGTTAATGTTTTAACTTCTAGAGATATTAGATGGAAAAGATGTGATATTAAAAGTATTTCTCTATTACCAAATGTTCTGGGCAAACAAGCTGCATTTGATATGAAAGCTTACGAGATTTGGCAAAAAAAAAAAAATTATATTACCGAGGGGACAACTTCGAATGCGTTTATTGTTAAAGATAAAAAAATTTTTACCCATCAGAAAAATAATAATATTTTGAGTGGTGTAACTAGAGACATTGTCGTAGAAATTATAAAAAATAAAAATAAAAAAATAAGAATTCTTGAAAAAAAATTTTCTATCGATGAGGCATATAACGCTGATGAAGCTTTTCTCACTAGCACAACTGTGGGTGTTCTTCCAGTAATTAGGATCGACAAAAAAAAAGTTTCTAATGGAAAAATTGGAAGTTTGACTAAAGAAATCATGTGTGATTACGAAGAATATCTTAAAAGGCAAATTAAACATGAATAAAGATAATATTTTTGTAATTCATCCTTATTTAAAGACAAAAAGAATCTACAAAGATTGTGATTTAGAAGAAGCGAGTAAGTTAACTGAGGCTATTAATTTAAATCCAATCTATTATAGATCAATAGGTTTAGAAAAAATTAACCCAAAAACATACTTAAATAAAGGCGTTGTTGAATTATTAAAAAAGGAAGTTATTAATAAAAAAAGTAAACTTTTATTTATAAATTGTAATTTAACTCCAATCCAGCAAAGAAATCTCGAAAACGAGATTAAATGTAAAATTATAGATAGGACAGGGTTAATTTTAGAAATATTCGGAGCCAGAGCAAAGTCTAATGAAGGTAAATTACAAGTCAATCTTGCTAGTTTAAATTACCAAAAAAGTAGACTGGTAAGATCATGGACACACTTAGAGAGACAAAGAGGTGGAGCAGGGTTTATGGGAGGTCCAGGCGAAAGACAAATCGAATCTGATAGAAGACAATTAACTGAGCAAATAAATAGAATTAAAAAAAAAATTAATAAAATTAGTAATACAAGATCTTTACAAAGATATAGGAGAAAAAAAAATAATCTTCCGATAATTTCTTTGGTAGGTTATACAAATTCTGGAAAGTCAACATTATTCAATTCATTAACAAACGCTAATTCATTATCTAAAAATATGTTATTTGCTTCTTTAGATTCAACAATCCGAAAAATAAATATTTTTCAAAAAAAATTTGTATTTGTTGATACCGTTGGTTTTATAAGAGCTCTACCTACAGGATTGATTGAAGCTTTTAAATCAACTTTAGACGAAATTCAAGGTTCTTCAATTATCCTTCACGTTAGAGATATTTCAAATACAGAGAATTTAGAACAAAAAAAAGAGGTGTTAAGAATCCTGCACGAATTGGGAATTGAGGAAGATGATAAACGTATAATTGATGTAGTGAACAAAATTGATTTAATAAATAGTAAATTTTACAACAAAAATGATTTTAAAAATCAAATTGCTGTTTCAGCTTTACATAAATATGGTGTTGATGAATTAAAAAAAAAAATATATGAAAAAATTGTAAATAAAATTACTTAAGAAGTTTAATTAAACTCGAGGTATCAAGGTCTTCAAAACCATTTTTAACTAGTATGGAATACTTTTTTAGAATTTCGTTTGTGATTGGAATATTAATCTTTTTTTTTTTTGCAATTTTTTTTGCAATCTCAAGATCTTTCTTCATCCATTTATTCATGAAGCCAAAGTTGAATTTATTTCTCCACATTGTCTCTGATCTATTTTCCATTTGCCATGATTGTGCAGCACCATTACTAATGGCAGAAAGTAGTTTATCAAGCTTAAGGCCAGTTTGTTTTCCGAAGTTTAATCCTTCTGCTAATCCTTGAATAACACTGCCTACGCAGATTTGATTTACCATTTTTGCTAACTGTCCACTTCCTGATTTTCCCATGTAAACCAATGACTTGCCATATATATTGAGTATGGGTTTTAACTTTTTAAAAATTATACTCTCTCCTCCAACCATTATTGATAGCAATCCATTTTTCGCTCCAATTTCACCACCACTTACTGGAGCATCTAAGAAATTACATTGTTTTTTTTTAAATTTATCAGAACAAAATTTTGCAGTCTCTGGCGAAACGGTTGTATGATCTATAATAAAACTATGGCTTTTAATATTTTTAACTATTCCACTTTTGCCGAAATAAATTTCCATTAGATCATTGTCATTACCCACACATGAGATTAAAATATCATTATTGTATGCTGCATCTGCTGGGGTCTTAGCTATTTGAACATCAAAATTGTTAAACAGCATCTTAAACTTGTTACTTTTCTTTAAAGTTCTATTGTAAATTGTAATTTTTTTATATTTTTTTAAAAGATGTGATGCCATATGAAATCCCATAACACCGATACCTAAAAAAGCTATTTTTTTCATTTTTTTTCCAATTTTTTTATATTTAGACCATTTTCTTTACAACTTATTTCAATATGATCATTTTCTTTGATTTCATTAGCTAAAATTTTTATTGCTACTGAATCTAATATATTTTTTTGAATAATTCTTTTTAAGGGTCGAGCACCATATTCGGAGTTATACCCCTCATTGACTAACCAAGATATTGAATCAGGTTTTAAAGTAATTTTTATTTTTTTAGATTTCAATATTTTTTCTAATTTCCTAATTTGAATGTCCAAAATTTTTTTTATTTCTTTAGTGTTTAACTTATTAAAGATAATTATGTCATCCAGTCTATTTAGGAATTCAGGTTTAAAATTGTCTTTGACTTTGTTTAATATCTTGTCTTTTACTAAATTACTGATTTTTACATTAGAATCTTCTTGATCACTCAGATAATTAGCACCTAAATTAGAGGTCATTATTAATATGGTATTTTTAAAATTTACGACCCTTCCTTGACTATCTGTAAGTCTACCATCATCAAAAACTTGTAATAAAATATTGAAAATATCAAAATGTGCTTTTTCTATTTCATCAAATAGTATAACCTGATATGGTTTCCTTCTCACAGATTCAGTTAAGTACCCACCATCTTCATATCCCACATAACCTGGGGGAGAACCTATTAATTTTGATACGGAATGCTTTTCCATATATTCAGACATATCTATCCTTAAAAGTGCAGATGGATCATTAAATAAAAAATCTGACAATGCTTTTGTAAGTTCAGTCTTTCCTACTCCTGTAGGGCCAAGAAACATAAATATTCCAATTGGTCTTTCAGGATCTTGAATACCGGTGCTTGCTCTTTGTATCGCAGAAGAGATAACTTCTATCGCCTCGTTTTGGCCTACTACAGATTCTGTCAATTTTTCTTTAATATAGAGAATCTTATTTTTTTCACTTTCTAGCATTTTATTCACTGGTATACCAGTCCATTTAGCAACCACTTTTGCGATATCAGATGCTGAAACTGATTCAGTTAAAAGTTGAAAATCATTTTCTTTACTGTTTGAGCTTTCTAAATCTATAATTTTTTTTTCTAATGAAGGAATAATTCCATAAGCTAATTCGCCAGCCTCACTTAATTTTCCATCTCTTTGTAACATTGACAATTTTATTTTATTAGAATCAATCTCTGCTTTTATTTTTTGAATATTATTTATTTTATTCTTTTCTTCTAACCAAATTTTAGTTAATTCTTCACTTTTTTTTTCATTATCGAAAATTTGTGTTTTCAATAACTTTTGTCTATCTTTAGATTTAGAATCATCATCTTTTTTTAAACTTTCTAGCTCAATTTTATTTTGTAGAATTTTTCTCTCAATCTCGTCTAACTCTTCAGGTTTTGAATCTACTTGAATTCTTACTTGTGAGGCTGCTTCATCAATTAGATCGATTGCTTTATCGGGTAAGAAGCGATCATTTATATACCTTTTTGATAACTCCACTGCTGAAACTATTGCAGAATCTAAAATTTTTACTCCATGGTGAATTTCATACTTTTCTTTGATACCTCTTAATATAGAAATGGAGTCTGAGGAATTTGGCTCGTTTACATGAATTTTTTGAAATCTTCTTGCTAAAGCAGCATCTTTTTCAAAATTTTCTTTATATTCCCTAGTTGTTGTTGCTCCAATACAATGCAAATCGCCCCTTGCTAGTGCAGGTTTTAACAAGTTTGATGCATCCATAGCTCCTTCAACTTTACCAGCACCAACAAGTGTATGTATTTCGTCTATAAATAATATAATACTATTTTTATCAGAAGTTATTTCCTTAAGAATTAATTTTAATCTTTCTTCAAACTCTCCACGAAACTTTGCACCAGCTACTATTGCACCTAAATCTAAAGATATTAATTTTTTATTTTTAAGTGTTTCTGGTATATCATTATTTATGATTCTTAGTGCGAGACCTTCAACTATTGCTGTTTTTCCAACACCTGGTTCACCTATCAAAACAGGATTATTCTTTGTTCTTCTTGACAGAACTTGAATACTTCTTCTGATTTCATCATCTCTACCAATTACAGGATCAAGTTTACCTTCCTTGGCAATTTTTGTTAAATCTACTGAGTATTTGGATAATGGACTATTATCATTTACTTCAGAATCCATTTCCTTTTTTGACATTTCATCCATTTTTTTTATAAATTCACTTTCGTTAATTTTAGAATTATTAATAAAATAATCAATAATTCCCTCTGATTCTAATAATATATTTGCAAAAAATAATTTGGGAGTCACTAATTTTATACCATGTTTTTCAGTAAAAATAATTGATTTTGTAATTATTTTTATAAGTTCATCGGAGAAATAAATTTTAATTTTTTCTCCTAAAATTTTTGGAAAGTTTGATATTTTTGAATTGATTTTTTCTAAAACTTTGAACATATCAGTATCTGTTTTTTCTAAAAAATCATTTATATACTTAAGTTCAATTAGTGCTTTTAAAACATGAAATATTGTTACAATTTGATTGTCATTTTTTTCAGTAATCTCAGTAGCATAATTGATTGCAAATTTAGTTGTTTCACTTAAATTAGAAAGATTCATGTTTTTTTTTGTGAAATATATTAGTGTTTGTTATTTTAATTTATATATTTTAGCATATAACTATGAAAAAAAAACTTCCTTTAAATGGAATAACTGTACTTGATTTGACAAATGTCTTATCGGGTCCATATGCTTCTTTAATTTTGTCTGATTTAGGAGCAACTATTATTAAAGTAGAAAAACCCAATGGAGATGATTCTAGAAAATATGGACCCTTTATTAATAAAAAATCATGTTATTTTCTATCTTTGAATAGAGGAAAAAAAAGTATTTTGTTAGATTTAAAAAAAAAAAAAGATAAGGAAATTTTTGAAAAAATTTTGTCTAATTCAGATGTTCTTCTGGAAAATTATAAACCAGGTACACTAAAAGGTTTAGGTTATTCTTGGTTGTATTTAAAAAAAAATTATCCAAGGTTAGTATATGCAAAAATAAGCGGTTTTGGCGAAAATGGTCCAATGAGTAAATTACCAGCATATGACGTGATAGTTCAAGCTATGAGTGGGGTGATGAGTATAACAGGTTCCTCAAAAGACTCTTTTTCTAGAGTAGGAACGTCTATTGGTGATATAGCTGCAGGATTATTTTGTACTATTGGGATAATTTCTGCACTATATAGAAGACAGAGTTCTAAATTTGGAACGAAAATTGATATTAGCATGTTAGATTGCCAAATAGCAATTTTAGAAAATGCAATTTCACGATATTCTGTATCTAATGAAAATCCTGTGCCTCTTGGGACAGATCATCCGTCAATCTCACCTTTTGGTGCTTTTAATACACTAGATGAAAAAATAGTATTAGCAGCTGGAAATAATAAAATTTTTAAAAAATTATGCCTTTTGATTTCTAGAAAAGATTTATATAATAATAAGTTATTTGATGATAATGAAAAAAGAAATAATAATATTAATGTTTTGAGATATGAAATTGAGAAAACACTTAAATTAAAAAAATCTAACCATTGGATTAAAATTTTTTACAATGCTGGTATCCCCTGCAGTAGAATAAATAAAATTAGTGATGTACTTGAAAATAAACAACTTATTAAAAGAAATATGTTTCTTGACTATTTTGTATCAAACAAAAAAAAATTAAAAGTCTCAGGCAATCCAATAAAGATTAATGGTATAATAGAGTCTAAAAAATCAAAAAAAGCTCCAAATTTAAATGAAAATAAAAAAGAAATATTTAAAATGTTTAATATAAAGGCATAGCTTTTATTTTTTTTCTTTTTTTCTTAAATGGGGATCTAAAAGTTTTTTTCTAAGTCTTAGATTCTTTGGAGTAACTTCTAATAATTCATCTTCTCTTATGTAGGATATCATCTGTTCTAGGGACATTTTTAAAGGTGGTATTAATGTAATTGCTTTATCCGACCCTGATGCTCTAATATTTGTTAATTGTTTTCCTTTTAACAGATTAATTTCAAGATCATTTTCTCTGTTATTTTCGCCAACAATCATTCCTTTGTATATTTTTGTTTGAGGTTCAACAAACATAATTCCTCTTTCTTGTAGATTAAATATTGCGAACGCAACAGCTGAACCTGTTTCTTTTGAAATTAAAGCTCCATTTCTTCTTTCTATAATGTCTCCCTTATAAGCTTCATAGCCACTAAAAACTCTGTTTATTACTCCTGTTCCCTTAGTTTCTGTCATAAATTTTCCTTGATAACCTATCAAGCCTCTAGAAGGTGATTTAAAAATTATTCTAGTTTTACCTTTACCTGTATTTTTCATATTAATCATTACTGATTTTCTCATATTGAGAGCGTTAATAACATTGCTTGAAAATTCCTCGTCTAAATCGATTATAACTTCCTCAATAGGTTCGAATTTCTTTTCTTCCTCAAATTTATATAAAACCCTTGGTCTTGATACATTTAATTCATAACCCTCTCTTCTCATAGTTTCAATTAAAACTCCTAGTTGTAATTCACCTCTACCCCCAATTTCAAATGAGTCTTTGGTAACATTTTCTCTAAAAGTTATTGCAACGTTTGACTCTGATTCATTTATTAGTCTCTTTCTTAGCATATTGGAAGTAATTTTATTTCCATCTTGACCTGCAAATGGAGAAGTATTTACTGTTATGTTAATAGACATTGTAGGAGGGTCAATTGGAGTGGACATTATCGGCAAATCAATAGCTGAATTACAAATTGTATCTGAAACTGAACATTTTGCTAGACCTGCAATACAGATTATATCTCCAGCAAACACCTCATTTACAGGAACCCTTTTTGTCCCTTTAAATGTAAATAACTTGGTTAAACGACCATTTTCTACA
>PBCD01000016.1 GCA_002717855.1 Rickettsiales bacterium | reverse complement strand
ATCTGCTTTCGCAAGACTAAATCCTGCTAATTGTTTTGCTATTTGCATTACTTGTTCTTGATAAACCATAATGCCATAGGTTTCATCAAGAATATCGCAAAGATCAGGATGAATGTATTTTATTTGTTCTTTTGAGTTTTTCCTTTTTACGTATAAAGGAATATTATCCATTGGACCAGGTCTGTAGAGTGAAACGATTGCAATTAGATCTTCAAATCTGTCAGGTTTTATTTTAATGATTGTGTCTCTCATTCCAGTTCCATCAAATTGAAAGACACCAACAGTTTGACCAGATTTGATTAAATCATAAGTTTTCTTGTCATCTAAAGGAATATTTTGTAAATCAATATATATTTTCTTTTGAGCTAGTAACTTGCATGTTCTTTTTAAAACTGTGAGTGTTTTTAATCCTAAGAAATCAAATTTTACAAGTCCTACTTTTTCAACATATTTCATTGAAAATTGGGTTACTGGAAAATTTGATCGTGGGTCTCTATATAATGGTAAAATATCATTTAATGATTTTTCTGATATAACAACCCCAGCTGCATGAGTTGATGCATGTCTTAACAAACCCTCAATTCTTTCAGAAATTTCAAAAAGTTTTTTTAAATTTAAATCCTGTTCGATTAAATTTTTTATTTTTTTTTCACTTTCTACTACTTCCTTGAGATTAGTTGGCTTTGCAGGATTAAAAGGGATTAACTTGCAAATTTGATCAACTTGTTCATAAGGAATTTGTAGTACTCTTCCAACATCTCTAAGTGCCGCTCTAGCTTGAAAGGATCCAAATGTTATTATTTGAGCTACCTTATCCTCACCGTATTTATTTTGAACATATCTTATTACTTCATCTCTTCTTTCCATACAGAAATCAATGTCAAAATCAGGCATAGAAATTCTTTCAGGATTAAGAAATCTCTCAAACAAAAGACCAAACTTTATTGGATCAAGGTCAGTTATAGTTAAAGTCCAAGCAACCAGAGAGCCTGCTCCTGATCCTCTTCCAGGACCAACAGGAATATTATTTTTTTTTGCCCATTGAATAAAATCAGCAACAATTAAAAAATATCCAGAATAACCCATTTCTGTGATAACTTTTAATTCGAAATCTAATCTTTTTATATATTCATTTTTTATTTCATCACTTAGTTTTTTTTGTTGCAGTTTTTGATTTAAACCTTCTCTTGCTTTTTCTATAAGTAAATCAACTTCATTAATTTTGGATTTTATTTTTGGAAGACTAGGTAATTTTTCTTTTAGAAGAAAATGACATTTTTTTGCTATTTTTAGAGTATTGGTGATTGCTACAGGGATATCAGAAAACAATTCATTTATTTCTACTGTGCTTTTCAAAAAGAATTCTTCTGATAATTTTTTTCTTTGATCATAATCAAAATAAGTTTGTTTCGAAATACAAGATAAAACATCCAAAGATTCATAAAAATCTGAATCAAAAAAATAGTTTTCATTAGTTGCAACTAATGGAATTGATTTATTGAGAGAAGTTTCTAATAAAAAATTTATATAAGGATTTATTTCTAGTTTTCTTAATCTTTGAATTTCAAGAAAAAAGTTTTTTTTGTATATGGACAGTAATTTCTTAATAATATGTTCACTCTTATCTAATCCATAAGTTTCGAAATTTTTTCTTAATAATCCCTCCTCTCCTCCTGACAAACAAATTAAACCAGAATTATTTTCATTTAACAGATCAAAATTAACAGACGGCTGAAAATTATTTTGACTATTCAAGTAGGAATCAGTGAGAATTTTTGATAAATTTTTATATCCTTTTTCATTGTAAACTATTAATAAAATCTCCCCATCAGCAAAATCTTCTGTCATTACATTAATGCTACATGATATAATTGGTTGAATACCATTTTTAACACAACTTAGTGAAAATTCCATACATCCAAAAAGGTTGCATTTATCAGAAATACTTATTGCAGGACTATTGTTAGTTTTGCAAAAATTTATCAAATCGCTTATTCTTAAAGCTCCATCAGACAGTGAATATTGAGTATAATTCCTTAAATGGACAAATTGATTAATTTTTTTCGAAAATTTGTCCATTTTTAAACTCATAGCAGATATCAAAATATTTTATTAAATTTAGGTTATGTGTTGCTGTAATGCATAAAGTATTATTTACTTTTGCAAGATTTTTTAAATACTCGATTATAATAATTGAATTCTTAATATCTAAACTTCCAGTTGGTTCATCAGACAATAAAATCTTAGGCTTTTTAATCATTGCTCTCATGATAGCCACTCTTTGTTGCTCTCCTCCTGATAGAAGTGATGGCTTATGTTTTAATCTATCTTTTAGTCCTAAATCTTGCAGAGCCTCACTTGCATGTTTCATTGATTCCTTGTAAGGATGACCATTCAATATTAATGGTAATGCAACATTCTCTTGAGAAGTAAAATCTTCTAGCAACTGATTATTTTGTAGCATAAATCCAATATGTTTCTTCCTAAAAAGAGTTTTTTGCTCTAATGAAAAACTAGAAACTTCGATACCATCAACTATTATCTTGCCATATTTAGGTTTTTCTAGCAATCCAACTAAATGCAGAAATGTACTCTTCCCAGAACCTGATGGACCAATAAGACCAATATTCGAACAATCTTGAAATTTACAAGAAATGTTATCAAGAACATTGATTATCTCGTTGCCTTGGTTGTAATTATGTGAAATTTCAATTAAATCAAGCAAATTTATTCCCATTTTATTAAATGAATTGGATCAACTTTTGATGCTTTGTAAGCTGGATATATAGTAGCTACGAATGACAAAAATAAACTTATTAAAACAATTAAAACTATTTCCCTTACCTCAATAATCACTGGTAACTGTGAAAAGAAATATATTTCTTCAGAAAATAAACTTGAATCCATAAATAACTCTAAAAAATCTTTTATTTCATTAATATTTTGACAAAAAAGTATACCAAGAATTAAGCCCAATATTGTTCCAATAAATCCTATAAAAAAACCGTTCATAATAAAAATTTTTAATAATTGGGTTTTTGATACTCCAAGTGTTAGCAAAATACCTATATCTTTTCTCTTATTATTGACAAGCATAATTAGTGAAGAGATTAAATTAAATGCAGCAACCACAATTATAAGTAACAATATTAAGAACATGACATTTCTTTCAACTTCAATTGCATTAAAAAGCGTTGGATTTAATTGCCTCCAGTCAATTACTGAAAAATAATTTGGTAAAATAGTATTAAGATCTTCAATGGTTTTCCCAATTTTTCGAAAATCATCCATAAAAACTTCTATAGAATGAACTGAATTTTCTTCTTCCAAGAATTTTTGTATTAAATTTAATGGTAAGATTATAAGGTTTAGGTCATAATCATACATTCCAGTTTCAAATGTTCCTATGATTTTAAAATCCTGAGAATTGAGCATTCGTCCAAAAGGAGTTTCAATTTGCTTTGAAGATATCAACTTAATGAATTCTTTATTCCTACCACTAAGTCTTCGATATAGTTTTTCTCCAACTAAAACTCCTTCATTATTTTTAAATTTCTCAAAACTTTCATCAGAGATTTTTTGCTTTAGTAGTTGTCTCTTTGAAATATCTTTACTTTTTAAACCTTTAAGCATCACACCAGATGAAAAATTTTTAGTGCTTAGTAAAGATTGAGAGATAATTACTGGTTGGGCATCAAGTTCATTTGAAAAATTATTTAATAAATCAATAATACTCTCATATTTTTGTATTTTAGATGAATTATATAGTTGAATTTTTAAGTGGCCATTAATACCTAAAACTTTATTTGTCAATTCCTCCTTAAACCCATTCATAACTGACATAACAATTATTAATGTTGCAACTCCAAGTGATATACCTAAAAATGACAAAATCGTTATTAAAGAAAAGAAACTATCTTGCGTTTTTGGAAATAAATATCGTTTCGATACCCAGAAGTCAAAAAAGCTAATCATTGTTTAATTTTTTTTAAGTAATTATTAATGAATTCTTTTTCAGTTATTTCGACAACCTCACCAGTTTTTCTATTTTTAAGCTCAATTATACTTTCTTCTTCAAATTTTTTTCCAACCAATAATTGAAATGGAATTCCGATCAAATCAGCATCACTAAACTTTACTCCAATTCTTTCATCTCTATCATCAAGAAGTATATCTAGATTATTAAGCTTACATAATTCATACATTTTTTCACAAAAATTAAAACATATTTCACTTTTTACTCTTAAATTTATCATAACTAAATCAAATGGAGAGATTGGTTGTGGCCAAATTATACCTTTTTCATCATGATTAATTTCTATAGACGCAGCAGGAATACGCGATAAACCAATACCATAAGACCCCATATATGGTAAGATAAGTCCATTAGGTGAATTAATTTTAAAATCAAAAGAACTTGAGTACTTATCTCCAAATAAAAAAATATGGCCAAGTTCAATACTCTTTTTAATTTTTAACTCTGAATTTTCCTTACGTGATTGTTCAAAATACTCAATTGTTGAACTGTAATGCTTAGAAGAAGATGAAAAGATTTTATTTTTTTTTGAATTTAGGATTAAACTATCAATAACGATTTCAGACTCACCCGTTTCACATAAACAGTGAAATTCATGAGATAAATCTCCTCCTATTTCTCCACTTAAAGCTCTAACAGGGATAATATCCAATCCGATTTTCCTAAAAATATTTAAATAAAGATTAAAAAATAATTCATATGTTTTTTCTGCACTCTTTTTATCGACATCAAAACTGTATGCATCTTTCATGAGAAATTCTCTAGCCCTCATTACACCAAACCTTGGTCTTATTTCGTCTCTAAACTTGGACTGGATATGGTATAAATATAAGGGAAGTTCTTTATAGCTTTGGATATAATCTTTTCCTAACACTGTAATCATTTCTTCGTTAGTAGGACCGTAAAGTAATTTTTTTTTATTTCTATCAGTAATTGTTAACATTTCTTCACCATAACTATCAAATCTTTCACTTTGTATCCAAATATCTGAACTTTGAATTGTTGGCATTAACATTTGATTAATATTATTATCAAGATGCTCTAACTCTATGATTTTTCTTATCTTTTCAAGTACTTTATATCCAAGTGGAAGCCAAGAGTAGATGCCGGATGTTTCCATTCTTATCAATCCTGCCCTAAGCATAAGTCTATGTGAAACTATTTTTGCTTCTGATGGAACTTCTTTTTTTGTCGGTAAAAAATAATTTGTTAACTTCATAATATTAATATTTCATGATTATAAAAATAATAATCCACACAAATGTAGAAAATATTGAGGTAATAAAAAACTTTTTTTTAATTTCTGGTTTTTCAGGTGCACCTGGATCATTCCCTTTTTTTATGTTTTTTTGACTTTTAATATTCAATGGTAAAAATAAAAAAAGTGAAATCCACCAGATCACTAAATAAAGGACTATTGCGTTTGAAGTTGACAATTACTATTCCTGTTCTAATTCTATTAATGTTCCAAAAAGATCTTTTGGATGTAGAAATAAAACTGGTTTATTATGAGCCCCTATTTTTGGTTCCTTATTTCCTATAATTGATATATTGTTTTTTAATAAATGATCACGAGTTTTCAAAATATTATCTACCTCAAGACAAATGTGATGAATCCCACCAAAGTTATTTTTAAGTAAAAACTTTTCAATCGGCGAATCAGTTCCAAATGGTTGCATTAACTCAATTTTTGTATTTCCTAAATCAACAAAACAAACACTTACTCCATGATTTTTGTAATTTGAAATGTCTGAGACATTCCCTCCAAGTATTTCTTTATATAGATTTCTTGCCTTGGCTAAATCTTTAACTGCAATAGCTACATGGTTAAATTTTGTTATCATGCTTATATCCTTACTAATTTTACTTCAGTTATTGGTTTAATTCCAAAATTTTTTTTAAAAAATTGCTTTATTTTTTTTCTTATTTCTTCATTAACCACACTTTCATCAAAACCACTGTTTATAATCTCAATGGATAATTTTTTAATTGCTTTAACAATATTATCATTGTCAGTTTTATCCTCTTCACATATAATTGAAGGTGCAGATATTATTGGATTTACAACCAAAACATCTTTTGAATTAAAAATCAAAACCACAGAAACATAACCCTCTGAATTTATTGACCTAAGGTTAGAAAAAATTTTTTTTCCTATTGGCAAAACTCTATTTCCAATAAGAACTTGTCTATCAGTTCTTATTTTATCAATAATTTTTGTCTTATTTTTTTCTTTTTTAATTTTTAACAAATCGCCATTTTCAATAAGTATTGAAGATCCTATTCCTGACTTAATGGCAAATTCAGAATGTTCTTTTAAATGTTGGAACTCTCCATGGACTGGAACCAAAATATCTGGTTTTATCCATTCATACATCTTTTTTAACTCTGATTTTGAAGGGTGACCAGACACATGAACTTTTTCTAGAGCTTCATCAATATATCTACAATTTTTTTTTAACAATAAATCCTTAATTGATATTATTTTCTTTTCATTACCAGGAATTTCTCGAGAAGAAAAAATCACTAAATCATTTGTGTTTAGCAAAAAGTTATTATTATTATCTGTAACTAATTTATATAATGCTGCCCTCTTTTCTCCTTGGCTCCCAGTGCATACAAGAACAATATTTTCATCTGGAATATTACGACCCTCTTTTTCATCAAGAAATTTAGGTAAATTGCACAAATAATTATTTTCTAATGCTGATTCATATATTCTTTTAAGAGACCTCCCTAACAAGACACAAGTTCTATCAAACTCATTTGCAATTTTTCCAATTGTTTCTAATCTTGCTATATTAGATGCGAAGCATGTAACAATTATTTTTCCAGTTTTTTTTTTTTTAAATATTTTTTTAAAACAATTTCTAACATCTAATTCGGAACCAGATTGCTCATTATTAAAAATGTTTGTTGAATCACAAATCATAGTGTGAATACCCTCTTTCTGAATGTCTTTTAATTTTTTTTCATTTATTGCCTCTCCAACTAAAGGATTTTCGTCTAGTTTCCAGTCACCTGTATGAAATATATTTGCATTGTTTGTTCTAATAACAATTGCATTTGGTTCTGGTATTGAATGCGTAAGCTTGACTATTTCTAAATTGAATGGACCTATGTCAAATCTTTCCTTATAATTTAAAATTTTGATATCTAAATTGAAATTATCACGAAACTTCCGTCTAAGAACCGATGCGGTAAATGGTGTAGTATAAATTGGTACATTACCAAGTTTGTCATAGAGATATGGTATGGCACCAATGTGATCTTCATGAGCATGTGTGCAAATTAAACCTTTTAATTTACTTTTTCTTTCCAAAATAAAATTAATATCAGGCATTATCAAATCTGCAGATTCGACTCTTTCATCATTAAAAGTTACTCCTAGGTCAATCATTAGCCATTGATCAAGAAAGTGATATAAATTACAATTCATACCGATCTCACCGGCACCACCAAGAGGTAAAAATATTAAGTCTTCTTTTTTTATATTTACTTGGAAATTATTACTCATTTATAATTTTATAGTTGTATATGTAATTCAAACCCTTAACAATAAAAAATCTATCTATTAAACAAACATCTTCAATTAAACCTTTAAAATAAAAACAATTACCTCCAGTCAAAACTATTTTAGGTTTAATTTTTTTCTCCTTTTTAATCCTTTTTATTAGACCGTTAATCAATGAAACATAGCCCCAATAAAAACCTGAATTAATGGCATTTTTGGTATTATTACCAATTAAAGATTTTGTTTTTTTAAATTTTATCAAGGGAAGTTTAGATGTATATTCAAACAAACTTTTTAGTGACAGATCAATTCCTGGTGCAATAATGCCGCCTTCATATATTGAGTTTTTATTTAAGTAATCAATTGTAGTTGCTGTACCGAAGTCTACAATGAGTATAGGAGGCTTAAAAAGATTAAGAGAGTAAATTACATTGACAAGTCTATCAGATCCAATTTCCTTCTTATTTTTTATCAGCGTTTTAATTTTAAGTTTTTTTTTAAAATCACTGACAAATATAGGTGAAATTGATAATATTTTCTTTATTTTCAATCTAAATATTTTATCTAATTCTGGTACAACACTACTGATTATGACACCTTTTATAGAAAATTTTGAAATAAAGTTTTCTAAAAAAATTTGCGTTGCATTTGAAGATTTTTTTATTAATTTGGTATTATGAGTTTTGCTTTTAACTATTTTATTAGCCGAAAAAATAGACAGGCTAATACTGGTATTCCCTATATCAATTGCTAAAATCATAACAAATTATCCTATTTCACCATATGAAAATTTCATGGTTACATTTTTAACCTGCAAGATTAAACTCCCTTGAGTATCTATTTTCAAAAATTTTCCATAATAGTTTTTTTTGTTTACTTTAATTTTTATAAACTGACCTATATCTACAGCGTTTTTAATCCATTCTTCTCGAAATGAATTAAAACCTTTTTTTTTAAATTTATTAATATATTTAATTAACCAATTTCCAATCAATTTAAAAAGATATTTATTATTAATATTATTAGAATAATCAGTAATTTTTGCAGTTTTATATTTTATATCGGTTGGTGATGAAAAAATATTTAGACCTAATCCAATAATTAGAAACTCAACATTATTGCGATGAATTTTTGATTCTAATAGAATTCCTCCTATTTTTTTTCTATCAACAATAATATCATTTGGCCACTTCAATTTAAAAATTACATTTTTGTATAAACATTTTAGCGCTTTTAATATAGCAACTGAAGAAACAATATTTAACTGTCCCAAATTGGGTATTGAAAAATGTTCATTTAATAAATAAGAGGCAGTGAAATCACCTGGTTTACTAATCCATTTATTTTTAGATCTACCTTTTCCATTGAGTTGAAAATTTGATAAAAGCGCCAACGAATCTTTGAAGGATTTTGCTTCATAAATTTTCTTAATTTCTGAATTAGTACTTGAAACTTTTTCAAAAAAAAAATATTTAAAGTTGTTAAGCATGTTAATTTACAGAAAATAAAGAAAAGGTAATTGAAGCAGATAGATCTAGAAAAAATTTGGGATAAAATAAAATAGTAACATTTAAAAATGAAAAAACAGTCAATAAAATTTTTGTTTCGATATTTACCTTAATATCTAATTCATCCGTAGAAGAATCGAAAAACATTACCTTTACTATTCTCAGATAATAATAGGCTGCTATTACTGATGAAAGAACGCCTATAATAGCTAGAAAAATTAGATTGTTATCAATAGCAACATTAAGAACAATTAATTTACCTAAAAATCCGGACAATGGTGGTATCCCTGCCATTGAAAACATAAAAACTGCCATACTAACTGCCATAAATGGATTATTAGTAAAATATCCTGTTAAATCTTTTATTGAAGAAACACTAATATTATCTCGACTCAAACTCAATATTACGACAAATACTCCAATATTCATGATTAGATATAGCATTAAGTAAATACAAATTGCTATAATACCATCTTCTGATCCTGGAACTAATCCTATTAACATAAACCCAATATGGTTTATTGTACTGTAAGCAAATAATCTTTTTAAATCTTTTTGTTGTAAAGCTCCAAGAGAACCAACCAACATTGAGGTAATAGACAAGATCAAAATTATTTTTCCCCAATCAACAATAATTTCTCCAAACGGGAAAACCAGAAATCTTATTATGACAGCAAATGCTGCAATTTTAGGTACAATGGATAAATAAGCAGTGATTATAGTTGGGGCTCCTTGATAAACATCAGGAGTCCACATGTGAAAGGGAGCAGCAGAAATTTTTAAAGAAAGAGAAACTAAAATAAAAACAACACCAATTATTAATATCAATGGAATTTCATTGAGTTGATTTATAGAGCTTGAAATTTCGGAAAAATTAGTTGTTCCAAAACATACATAAATTAAACTAGATCCAAATAAAAAAATACATGTCGATAAGCTACCTAAAACAAAATACTTTACTCCAGCTTCTGATGAATTTCTATCTTCGCGTGCAAACGCAACAAGTATATAAAGTGCTAAACTTTGAAGCTCCATTGATAAAAAGAGTGAAAGAATATCATTTGATGATACCATCAGCATCATTCCTATCAAAGAAAGTAAAATCAAAATAGGAAACTCTATTCTATTTAATTGAGAGTTTTTGTTTGCTATTAAAAAGATGTAAAGAATAATTGCTGTCCCAATTAACAATAACGACTTTATAAATGATCCGAAAGAATCAATAACAAAAAAATTATTAAAAATTAGTTCAAAATGAAATATATCTTTATAAACTAAAAATTGAGCTATAATTACTGTTAGAAGTGTTAAATAAGTAACTAATAAATATCCATTTTCTCTTATAAAAGGTCCAACGAGTATGAATAATAGTGCTGAGAATGCTAGAAATATTTCTGGGGTAAAAATCATAATATATGCATCATAATATTGAAATTGGGTATAAAGAAATTATTCTATCAAGAGAAGATGTTGAAAAATCAATTATATAATTAGGTTTTATACCAAAAAGAATTATAAAAAAAACTAGCAGTGAATAAATAATTATTTCGTTTAATCTTAAATCTAATTTAATTTTGTTTACAAATTTACTGGACTCGCCTAAAAAAACTTTTTTATATAGGTTTAACATGTATGCAGCAGCAAAAATAACACCCAACGCTGAAATTAGTGCCACAAAAGTATTGTGACTAAATACAGCCAGTAATGGAAGAAATTCACCAATAAAACCGCTAGTACCAGGAAAACCTATCGCACCTAGACAAAAAATAAGGAAAAAAATAGCTAATTTTGGCATGGTAGAATTTAAACCTCCAAATTTTGCAATTTCTTTTGTTTTATATCTATTATAGATTGAACCAATACAAAAAAATAAAGCTGCAGAAATTAATCCATGTGATATCATTTGTACTATTGCACCGTGTAGTCCCTGAATTGTTGCGGAAAAAATTCCAAGTGTAACAAAACCCATATGGGCAACTGAAGAATATGCAATCAACTTTTTCATATCACTTTGCACAATAGCAACGAGGGAAGTATACACAATTGCAATCAAAGAAAGTCCAAAAACAAAAGGTGTAAAAAAGATTGAGGCATCTGGTAACATAGATAAATTGAATCTTATAAATCCGTATCCACCTAATTTAAGTAATATTCCTGCAAGCACTACTGAACCTTCAGTGGGAGCCTCAACATGTGCATCAGGTAACCATGTATGAAAAGGCCACATTGGAATCTTCACAGCAAATGAAGAAAAAAAAGCTAACCATAGCCATATTTGTATATAAAAAGGTAAACTCGAATTAAGAATTGAAGGAATATCTGTTGTACCAAATTCTTGATATAAAAAGATTATAGCTACCAACATTAAAACTGATCCTAAAAAAGTGTATAGAAAAAATTTATATGCTGAATAAACCCTTCTGTCTCCACCCCAGACTCCAATTATTAAATACATTGGAATCAAAATACTCTCGAAGAAAATATAAAATGAAAATAGATCTATGGCACTAAAAGCCCCAATTAAAAAAGTTTCAAGAATTAGAAATGCTGAGAGATATGATTTACACTTCTTAGTTTTTATATTCCAAATTGAGTAAATACAAAGAGGAATTAAAAATGTTGAAAGTGTTATAAAAGGTAGTGAAATTCCATCTATTCCTAGAGAGAATTTTAAGTTATCATTATTTAGCCAAGAAAAAGAATTTACAAATTGAAAATGAGGAATATCTTTGTCGAAGTTAAAAGGAATATAAAGTGATATTAAAAAATTGATGACACTGGTCCATAACGCAGATTTTTTAGCCTGCATGTAATTCTCATCTTCTTCAACTGATAATAATACAAAAACTAAACCAACTACTGGAACAAGTATTAAGAGAGGTAATATAGGAATATTTAACATTTAACTATAAAAATAAATACTTATAAATATGGTCAAACCAATTATTATGGTTAAAGCATAGTGATATAAATAACCAGTTTGAAGACTCGATATGAATATACCAAATTTTTTTATAAGCTTAGAAACTCCATTTGGGCCAATATTATCAATTAATTCTTTATCTATAGATTTCCAAAAACCATAACCAATAAACTTTGTAGGCTTAACAACTAAATTGTCATAAAATTCATCTACGTACCATTTATTCTTCAAAAACATATAGATTAAATTAAGTTTTTGTTTCAAGTATAGATTTAGTTTTATTAAGTGACGACAGATTGCTAGAGATGCAACAAAACCTAAGAGTATCATTAAAAAGGGTAACTTCTTTATACTTAAAGGAAGTTCTTTTACTGCATAAGAAATATCACTTTCAAAAATATTATAAATTGAAGTTCCCCAAAATGATAATGATTCAAAACCAAAGAAATAATTTTTAAAAAGAAGCCCGGAAAAAATTGAAAAAAAAGATAATATTAATAATGGATATATCATTATTCTTGGAGATTCATGAATATGGGCAACGACCTTTTCATCTGATTTATTTTCACCATGAAAAACATAAATTAAAAGTCGAAATGAATAAAACGAAGTAAAAAAAACTACAATGATTCCAATAATATAAATATGGATACTTATGTCGAAATTATCTAAATATAAAATCTCTAATATTAAGTCTTTTGAATAATAGGCACTAAAAAATGGAAGACCAACTAATGAAAGTGTTCCAATTACCATCAAAATGTAAGTTACTGGAATTTTATTGTATAAAGCACCCATCTTTTTTATATTTTGTTCATCTGACATCGCATGAATAACCGATCCAGCACCCAAAAATAATAAGGCTTTAAAAAACGCATGAGTTACTAAATGAAACATTGCAACTCCATAGGCAGAACAACCAATGGCTATAAACATATAACCTAACTGACTACAAGTCGAATAAGCAATGATTCTTTTAATGTCATCTTGCGTTATGGCAACAGAGGCAGCAAATAATGAAGTTAATGCTCCTATAATCATTATTAATTTTTGGGCAAATTCAGATTGTTCAATAATTGGTGACATTAAAACTAAAAGAAAAACTCCTGCTGTTACCATTGTTGCAGCGTGAATTAGGGCTGATACTGGTGTCGGCCCTTCCATTGCGTCTGGCAACCAAGTGTGTAAACCGAATTGAGCAGATTTTCCCATGCAACCAATGAAGAGGAGAACAGAAATTAATGTTAAGGCATGAAAATTAAACCCAAGAAATTTAAAAAAGGTATTCTCTTGTGACTCTACCAAAATAAATATCTCATTAAAGTTTACGGTACCGAAAATAAAAAAAATAGCAAAAATTCCCAATAAAAAACCAAAGTCTCCAATTCTATTAACAACAAAGGCTTTTAAAGCTGCTTTATTTGCAACGTCTTTAAAATTCCAAAAACCAATTAATAAATATGAAGTTAACCCTACCCCTTCCCATCCAAGAAAAAGTTGGATAAGATTGGAAGACGTAACTAGAATTAACATAAAAAAAGTAAATAAACCTAAGTAACCTAAAAAAATTACTTTCTTTGGATCGTTGTGCATGTATCCGATTGAATAAATATGCACTACAGTTGATACTATATTCACAACCAGAACCATTAATACTGAAAGTCGATTGAAATTAAGAGACCAATCAATAGAAAAACTTCCTGATGACAACCAATTACCAATTATTATTTGAGATTCAGGATTGAATTCTGTTACTGAGAAGAAAACATAAATTGAAAGTAAAGATGCTAATGTCATTAGTGATGAAATAAAAAATTCAATTTTTTTTTCAGCTATTTTTTTATTAAAAAAAATACAAAAAAAATAACATATCAATGGAATAAATACAGAGAGAAAAAACATGTTAACCTCTCATCTTATTAATTTCGTCTACACTTATGGAACCACTTCTTTTAAAGAAAATAGTCAAAATTGCGAGACCAACGGCAGCTTCAGCAGCAGCAACAACTAAAATAAATAATGCAAATATTTGTCCTGACAAATCATTTAAATAATTGGAAAACCCAACAAAATTTATATTTACAGCTAAAAGCATTAGTTCTATAGACATTAAGATTGTAATAATGTTTTTTCTATTAATAAAAATTCCTAATAGACCAATAGAAAAAATTATTGATGAAAGAACTAGGTAAAATAAAATATTCATAAATTATCTGTTAGGCTCTATATCGTTTAATTTGATAGATTTTTTCCTATCTGAATCCAATTGCCTTAATACGTCTTGTGAAATATAATTTTCATTTTTTTGATAAGCAAGTACTATAGCACCAAGCATTGCTACTAACAGAACAAAACCTGAGATTTGAAATATTATAAAATAGTCAGTATATAAATGTAATCCAATTGCTTTAGTGTTGGAATTGCCATTATTTATCAACGCAGATATGTCAATTTTGGTACTCGACTCAGGAAAAACCGGCAAGTCTGAGAAAATTAAACTTAATTCTATTAATAAAACCGAAATTAATACCAAGCCAAATGGTAAATACTTTAGCATTCCTTCTTTTGCTTTAACAACGTTTATATTGAGCATCATAACAACAAATAAGAATAAAACAGCTACAGCACCTACATAAACTATTATAAGAGTCATTGCTAAAAATTCTGCATTTGACATAAGAAAAATTATAGCAGCATTAAAGAAACTTAAGATAAGATATAAAACTGAATAAACTGTATTTCTTGACAAGATAACCATCAATGAAGAAAAAATCAAAATTAAAGAAAAAAATCCAAACAAAGAAAACATAAACTAAAGATATTTTGAATCTGACTCAAGGTTTTTAGATATTTCCATTTCCCATCTATCACCATTATCAAGAAGTTTATTCTTATCATATATCAATTCTTCTCTTGTTTCAGTAGCAAATTCAAAATTAGGACCTTCTACGATTGCATCAACAGGACAAGATTCCTGACAAAAACCACAATAAATACACTTAGTCATGTCTATCTCATATCTCGTTGTTCGTCTGGATCCATCATCTCTTGGCTCTGCTTCAATAATAATCGCTTGAGCAGGGCAAACTGCTTCACAAAGCTTACATGCTATACATCTCTCTTCTCCTGATTCATACCTCCTTAGTGCATGCTCTCCTCTAAACCTTGGACTCAAAACTCCTTTTTCAAAAGGATAGTTTATAGTTACTTTTTTTTTAAAAAAGTATTTAATTGTTAAAAGCATTCCCTCAGCAATTTCAATTAACAATGTGCCTTTTAATATTTTTAAAAATTTATTCATAATTCGAACTTAATAATATCTAAAGTTTTTCAAAAAAATACAAATAACTTGAAGTAACGATTATCCATAGAAGTGAAATAGGTAAAAATACTTTCCAACCTAGCCTCATTAATTGGTCGTATCTATATCTTGGCAAGGTAGCTCTAATCCAAAGAAAAAGAAACAAAATTATACAAACTTTGAGAAAAAACCAAAAAAAACCTGGTATGAAATATAAAAAATTGTATTCAAATGGAGGATGCCACCCCCCTAAGAATAGGATTGTTGTTAAAGAGCTCATCAATATCATATTTCCATACTCTCCAAGAAAAAAAAGACCAAATGCTAATGAAGAATATTCAACATTATAGCCTGCAACTAATTCAGCTTCAGCTTCAGGTAAATCAAACGGAGCTCTATTAGTCTCTGCAAGTGTAGATATGAAAAAAATTACAAAAACTGGAAAATGAGGTATAAAAAACCATAAATCTTTTTGTGCTAAGACTATTTCAGTTAAATTTAATGATCCTACTGTTAGTAAAATATTAATTATTATTAGTCCAATTGAAACTTCGTAAGAAATCATTTGTGCTGCAGATCTCAGAGCACCAAGAAATGCATATCTAGAATTACTGGACCAACCAGCCATTATTATTCCATAAACTCCAAGAGAAGATATTGCAAATACATAAAGTATACCAACGTTAATATTTGATAAAACTAAATTATAATCAATTGGTATAACAGCCCAGGCTATAAGAGCGAGCGTAAAAGTGAGTATTGGTGAAAACAAAAAAATTAGTTTATTAGAATTTGTTGGAACCACTGTTTCTTTAGTTAATAATTTTAATCCGTCAGCTAACGGTTGAAATAAACCGAATGGACCAACAACATTTGGGCCTTTTCTGAGTTGAATCGCACCAATAACTCTTCTTTCAAAATATGTAAGATAAGCAATGAATATCATTAAAGGTAAAATAATCACCATGATTTTAAGAATAATATATAAAATATCAAAAAACATTTTAATTAAGTATTTTTCATTGAGCAATTTGACATTACAAGGGAAAATCTACTGACGGAGTCTGTCATATAAAAGTTTTTAATGTTTGATGAAATAGAATGAGACGAGATTGGGTTGTTATTTGACAAATTTTTTGTTTCATTTTTAGAAATAATATTTTTTTTAACTATGTTTATATTTTTTAAATGACTATGCTTATCAAATAAGTTATTTCTAAGTTGATTAAAATTGTCAAAACCTAAATCAATATTCAAAACTTTTGAAGTTTCGAGAAAAAATTTCCAAGATTCATTTACATTAGATAAAGGATTTTTGATTTTAGCCGAAATTTGTGGTCTGCCTTCCAGATTTACGAAAAGGCCTTCGGTTTCTGTAAAACATGGTATTGGAATGATCATGTCAGCGTAATTAGCCGATTTATCACCGTGGTGTCCAAAATAAACAACAAATGTATCATTATTCAAGTTTTCAAGATTAATTTCGTCAGCAGCAAATAAAATTAATAGGTCTGATTTTTTGTTATTAACATAATTTAGAATATTGAATTTTTGGAAATCACTAAAACCCTTAAAAAAATTTAAATCATAAGCACCAACTCTTCCGGCAAAGGTTTGTAATACATTAAAACCACTCCATTGATCACTATTAGAATACTTCTGATATAAACGCTTTGTGGTATAATATATTTCTGCCGAATCTTCAACGGTTAAGGCTCCCTGGCCAATTACAATTAACGGTTTTTTTGATTTTTTTAAAGATTTAGAAAACTCATGTTTTCCAAGCAAAATTTTTTTTAAAACAGATGGAGATTCTCCTAAAAAATTTACTTTGTAATTAAATTCGGCTTTCTTGCCTACATACCCAATCTCAATATTATTGACTGAATTTAAAAATCTTTTTCTAATTCTTGAGTTCAAAATAGGAGCTTCAATTTTTGGATTACAACCAACATATAAGCATAAATCACATTCATCTATTCCTTCAATAGTAGTATTAAACAGATATGAAGATCTATCCTCAGGAATCAGGAATGAATTATCTTGTCTACAATCATAAACAACTGTTTTTTCTAAACTATCTAAAAAAAGCTTAAAAGCATATATTGATTCACAATCAACAATATTTCCTAGTATAGATGCTATATTATGAGACGATTTTATCTTTTCTGCGAATAAGTTAACAAGCTCTTTGTTATCAACTTCTTCCAGTTTTCGATTCTTTCTAATATATCCTTTATCCAACCTTTGTGATAACAAACCGTCATAAGCAAATCTAGCCTTATCTGAAATCCACTCCTCATTAATGGACTCGTTAACTCTTGGTAAAACTCTCATTATTCTGTCTGCTTTAGTGTCAAATCTTACATTGCTTCCAACCGCGTCCATTAGATCAATGCTGTCAATTTTTTTTAATTCCCATGGTCTTGCTATATAAGCATAGGGCTTGGACGTCAGAGCACCAACTGGACATAAATCAATGATATTAGCTGATAATTCAGATCCTACTGTGCTTTCTAAATAAGTAGTTATTTCAGTATCCTCCCCCCTTCCCGTAGTTCCAATCTGTTCTATTCCAGCTACTTCCTCTGCAAACCTTACACATCTGGTGCAATGTATGCAGCGGGTCATGTGAGTTTTGAT
>PBCD01000015.1 GCA_002717855.1 Rickettsiales bacterium | reverse complement strand
TGAGACAACCAATCTGTTCGAAAGGCCTGGTGATATAATTCCAATAAGTATTACACTTTTAAAAAGACATGTAGAAAATGGTCAGCAAATACCTTTCCTAACTAACGAAACACAAAATTTAATAAGAAATTACACTTGGCCAGGAAATGTCAGGGAATTAGAAAATGTATTACAAAGAGCACTGGTTCTGTCGAATAAAAAAGTAATAAACAAAAGTGATATCATGATAGACGATATGCTTTATAAAAGTAACACTAAATCTAACGAATTATTTCAACATGCAGTACAAGGATAAAAAATGGTAAAACCAAGAATAACAAATTTAACACCTAAAATTATAGATACACAAAATACAGTTAAAGAATTACAACAAAAAATTCTTAACCAAACAAAGGAAACATTGGGAGACCAGAGTGTATCAGAAAGTTTCTTAAAAAATTTGTCAGAGGCTATACAGAATGTTTCAGATAATCAGAAAAAAAGCGCAGAATTAACCAAAAATTTTGAATTAGGTATTGAAAATGACTTGACGAAAGTAATGATACAAAAACAACTATCAAGTTTAGGTTTTCAAATGACTTTGAATGTTAGAAATAAAGTTTTAAGTGCATATAAAGACATTATGAATATGCCTGTTTAATTAATCAATGGAAATAAAAAATGGCAGAACAATCACAAACCACAGATATAAAAACAACAAATATAGTTAATGATTCTGGAATGTTAGCAAGAGCAAGTAATGCTATAGAACAGGTAAGAAGGTTTTCAAACGAACCAGCAGTTCAGAGATCAATTCCAGTGATGATTACACTTTTTGTAATTTTTATCGGCATCGTTTTCTTTTTAATGTTTAAAGAATCACCCAGAACAACTTTATTTTCTTCGCTACCAGAGAGTGAAAAATCAAGGGTAGTAGAAGTTCTCAGAAATAACGGTATCGATGTTTCAATTGATCAGTCTACGGGTGAGGTTCTTGTTCCTTCACCTGAATATTATGAAGCAAAGATGAAACTTGCAGCTGAAGGTCTTCCTAGCTCAATTCCTCAAGGTTATGATTTACTTGAAGAAATCCCTATGGGGACGAGCAGATCTGTTGAATTTATGAAAATGAAACAAACACAAGAAATTGAATTATCTCGTTCTATTAATCAGATATCAAATATTCTCGGAGCTAGAGTACATCTAGCTATACCTGAAAAGTCTGTATTTGTGAGAGAAACAGCTCCTCCTACAGCCTCAGTTTTCGTCAAGTTAGCAGATGGAAGAGTACTTTCAAAAGAACAAGTGAGGTCAATAGTTCATATTGTTTCTTCATCAATTCCTTACATGTCATCTGATAACGTTACCGTTGTAGATCAATACGGTGCTTTGCTCTCAAAGCCAGAAAATGACGCTGATTCAGCATTAACTGAAAAACAATTGAATCATCGACTTAAAATAGAGTCTTTGTACAGAGAAAGAATTTTATCTCTAGTAACTCCAATAGTTGGCCCGGGAAATATTACTGCTCAAGTTAACATTGAAATGGATTATACAAATACATCTACCACTGAGGAAATTGTTGATCCAGAAAGTATTGCTACTCGTAGTGAACAAAACAGTACTGACGAATCCACTGATCGACCAGCCAGAGGTGTTCCAGGAGCAGTTGCAAACCAGGCTCCGTTGGCAGCTGAACTAGGATTAGATGCTCCAAATCAAGGCGAACCAGCAGAATTTAAGCAAAGATCAACAAGTAATGTAAGAAATTATGAGGTGAGTAAAAAGGTAAATACCACCATTAAAGCTGTAGGAAATATTCAGAAAGTAAAAACAGCTGTCCTTGTAAAAAATAAAATTGTAGAAACACCTGAAGGTTTAGTATCTGAACCTCTAAGCGAAGAAGACAAAAATAAAATTTCGTCTTTAGTAAAAGAAGCTGTTGGATTTGATACTGATAGAGGCGATTCAATAGTAGTCACAAGCGGTGATTTTATTGACGAGATTGATGTAGTAACTACTGAATGGTACGAAGAAGCTTGGTTTCAAAATATGATTGGACAATTGTCAACAGTATTAATACTAGCTATTATTACTTTTGGTGCACTTAAGCCCTTATTAAATAGAATTTTAGTTCCATCAGGAGGTGTTTCTGATGGTATGGTAACAGACTCAGATTTAGAAAGTGATCAGGAGGAAGAAGTGGAAGTTCAAGAAGGTGAATCTTTAGAGGATATAAAGGCAAAATTAAAACCTAAAAAGTCTTCAATTTCACCTGAAATGCTTGATACAGCTAACACATATGACGATAAGGTAGCGGTTGTTAGAATGATTGTCGGAGACGAGGCAGGAAAAATCTCTAATGTTTTTAGACAATTACTTCAAAAAGATTCAGATTAATATAATATTAAGGCAGAAAAATGGCAGAACAAGTAGATCAAAATGAAGAAGAATTAACGGCTTACGAAAGGTTATCTAATACTCAAAAATGTGCAATTTTGATGATGCTTTTAGGTGAAGACGAGGCTGCAGAAATTTTAAAGAATTTGGGTCCTAAAGAAGTCCAACAATTAGGGAAAGAAATGTACACAGTTCAAGGATTAGATCAAGATACAGTTAATCAAGTTTTAGACGAGTTTTTAGCTATTATCAAAACTCAAACAGATTTGGGAATGGGATCGTCTAATTATATTAGAAATGTAATGACAAAAGCACTAGGTGAAAATAAGGCTCAATCAGTTTTAGGAAGAATAACACCAACGGAAAGCGATAAACCAATTGAAATTTTAGATTGGATGGATGCTCGATCTGTTGCAGAACTCATTTCTGACGAACATCCTCAGATCATGTCGTTAATAGTTTCTTACTTAGAGGCTGGGGTAGCTGCAGATGTTTTAGTTTTATTACCCGAAGAAATTCAAGCTGATATAATTCACAGAATAGCGACGCTAGAAACTGTTCAACCCGACGCATTAGCTGAACTAGAAAGGGTAATGCAATTAAAATTTAAAACAAACACTTCATTAAGAGCTTCATCTGTTGGAGGTGTTAAAGCTGCAGCACAAATTATGAATTTCACCAAACAAAACATGGAACAAAGAATTGTAAAAAGCCTGGGTGAGAGAGATAGACTTTTAGCTAAAGAAATTCAAGAGAGTATGTTTACATTTGATACTTTAATACTTATGGATGATAGAAGTATGCAAACATTATTAAGAAATGTTGATCAAGAAGTTTTGATTATTGCTCTAAAAGGAACAGAAGAAGAGTTAAAGAAAAAAATTTTCTCATGCATGTCTCAAAGAGCTTCAGCAAATATACAAGACGAAATGGAAGTTTTAGGTCCATTAAGATTAACAGAGGTTCAGGAGGCACAAAAGGCCATTATTAATACTGCTCGAACCATGTCTGACGAGGGATCAATCGTCTTAGCTGGAAGAGGTGGAGATGATTTTGTATGATGCAACAGAAAGAAAAAGTCAAAGAGTATTCTAAGCTAAACGAATCTTCTCTTAATACTGAAGAAATTTTAAATATTTTAAATAAAACTAAGGGATTAAATTTTTTAAAAGAAGATAAAATTTTTGAAAATTTGTCCTCTGAATTTAAAAGCTTAAATTTAAAAGAAATTGCAAAAAAAAATAATACTAAATCTTCTACATCTCAAAAAAAAGACAATAGTATTAATGAAAAAGAAGAAAAAGAACTTAATGCATCATCCGATTCCGAAAAAGAAAATATTTTAGAATCAGAAAAGAATAATATTGATTTAGAGGGAGAAAAAAAACAAGAAAAAATCTATACGCAAGAACAACATGAAAAATTAATTGATGACGCGAGGGAAAAGGGGTTTAAGGAAGGCATTCAAAGAGGATTTAAGCAAGGAGAAAAAAATATCAAAGATGAATTACAAAAAGGAGAAAAAGCCCAAGCATTAGCACTTAAGAATACTATTGACAACTTATTTCACGTAACACCAGAATTTTCAAAAAAGTTAAATGAGACTATTAATGAATCCATTAAGAAAATTTGTAATCAAATGCTAGGTTACAAAATATCTGAGATGCCAAAAAAATTTTTAGACAAAATTGACAATTTGGTTTTATCCATAGAAAATTCATCTAATAAAATTGTTGTTTTTTTGAACACAGAAGATCAAAAAGTTCTAAACGACTTTTTAAAAAGCAACAAAACTTTAACTGATATAACTTTTAAAACTGATGAGACCCTGAATAGGGGTGATTTAATAATAAAATCAGGGGGAATTGAAATAAATGATATTTCTTCAAAAAAATTTAGTTTGACATCAAATTCAAATTTAGATGAAAATCTAAAAGAGTTAGCGAATAAAAATTATGCTGAAATAGAAAAAGCTAAAATTAATGATATCGATCAAAATCCTGATGCACAAATTGAAGATATGAAAAAACAAACTATGGTAAAAAATGAAAATATCCAAAATAAGTTACAAAGTGCTGATATTAAAACTCAATTTTCTGAGACTTCAAAAATTCCATCAGGTCCATACAAGTTACCTACAAACATCAAAGAAACAGAATTTAATCGCTCTGAAGAATCAAAAGAAGACAGTATTTTAACTGAAAAGCTTTCTAATAAAGTTGATGACACAAATCAAAAGGCTCAAATTCAGACACCTAAGGAAGAGAAGCCAGCAACAAAGATTGAGACAACACAAAAAAATGATGACACAATTAAAGGCTAAAAGTATGTCTATAATTCTAAAAAAAATTCAAAATAATATTCAGAATTACAAATTTAATGATGAAATAATCTATAAAGGAAAAGTGTCAAAATTTGACGGAAAAATAATTGAATGTGATGGTTTTCCAGTACCTATTGGCACCATTTGTAAAATTGAAAGCAACGATAACAAAATTGTTACCGGGGAGATTATTGGTTTTAAAGATTATAAAAATCTTTTAGCAATCCATGATCAAAATGCTAACATTGTGGCAGGGGCAGTTGTTGAAGTTATTAATTCGGGAGTAAATATTGAAGTTGGTGAAAATTTATTAGGAAGAGTCATTGATGCTTTTGGGAACCCAATAGATGGAAAAGATTTAACAGTTGGAAATGAAAAATGGCCAATTAACGGTAAAAAAATTAACCCTATGGATAGAAAGCCTATAAACGAACCAATAGATGTAGGAATAAAAGCAATAAATTCTTTATTGACTATTGGAAGAGGGCAAAGAATAGGTATTATTGCTGGTTCAGGAGTTGGAAAATCTGTTCTTTTAGCAATGATGAGCAGATTTACTAATGCTGATATAGTTGTTGTAGCTTTAATTGGAGAGAGAGGAAGAGAAGTTGGAGGTTTTGTTAATCAAATTTTTAATGATAGCGCCAAAAAGAAAACCGTGATAGTTGCTGTTCCCGCAGACATGTCTCCCTTACTAAGAATTAAAGGAGCGCAAAGAGCTACATCAATAGCAGAATATTTTAGAGCAAAAGGTAAAAATGTGCTTTTAATAATGGATTCTTTGACAAGAATTGCACACGCAAAAAGAGAAGTAGGTTTGGCTTTAGGAGAGCAACCTACTTCAAAAGGTTATCCACCTTCTGTGATCTCAATGTTACCAAATTTAATTGAAAGAACCGGAGCTGGAAGTAAAAGTGAAGGTTCCATTACTGCTTTTTATACTATATTGGCTGATTCAGATGACACAAATGATCCCGTTGTTGATACTGCTCGTGCCATCCTAGATGGACACATAGTATTATCAAGGGAACATGCGCAGATGGGAATTTTTCCAGCAATTGATATCAATCAGTCATTAAGTAGAGTAATGAATTCAATTGTAGATAAAAAACATAAAGATAAAGCAAGTTACATTAAAAAACTTTATTCGTTATACATGGAAAATAGAGAATTAATTCTGATGGGTGGATATACTTCAGGTCAGAATGAAGACATTGACAAAGCACTTAGTAATTGGCCTAAGATTTGCAATTTATTAAAGCAAAAAGAAGACGAACGAACAAATTTTGATGATAGTCTTAACAATATGAATAGCATTACTTAGATGACAAGCAAAAAATTTAATATACTGTTAAAACTAAAAAAACTTAAAAAAAATAAATCTCTTAGAAGTCTGAATCTTTTAATAAAAGAAGAAAAAAAACTCTCAAAAATCAGTAGAACGTTGGAAGAAATGTTAAAAATTTCAAATTATCCAAAAAACGAGATTTTGAGTACTGGTTTGTTAAGACAAATCTCAAACTATCAAGAAAAATTACAAAAAAAATTAGAAACTTCAAACAACAGAAAAAAATATCTCTCGTCTGAAATTTCTACAAATCTTAAACATATTTCTAAATTAAATAAGCAGACAGAAAGTATTAAAGAAAAAATATTTGAACTTAAGAAAGAACAATCTGATTTCAAAGAAAGAAAAGCTGAAATAAATATCCTAAATAAATCATCGTTTTAATATTAGCTTAAAATGGCATTGGATTTGCAACTTTAAGTAAAATAGAATTTATATGGTAACAGTTAATAAAAATAATATTGTAAATTCAGAAAATATTTCCTTGAAAAAACATAAAGTGTTCAAAGAAGACTTAGATGGTGTTTTTGCTGAGCTATTTAGCCTTGTTGATATGGAAAATATTGAAATTGATGAAAAGACAAACAAGAATTCGTTAGATGTAAGTATAGAAAATAAAGAGGCAATTAAATTTGAAAAAAATGATCTCATTACTCTTAAAGATTCAGATGAAAACATTTTAGCTGCTGCTCAATCTTTAGTGTCCTTATTTTATAAAGAGCTAAATCTAGAGAGTCCTGATGAGAAGTTTCATGATAATACAGTTTTTAAGCCTAATGATGTTCAATTTAAAAACCAAAAAAATCCCAATGATCCAAAATTTGTTAACAAAATTGAAGAAAGTGAATCAGAATTAAGAACATTTACTCCCAAAATAAAAAAAGATGAGAATTTTTTTACAAATAAAGAAAATTCTCAGGACTTATCAAAAAAAAATAAGATTTTAGGAAATAAACACATAGATATCAATAAAATTAAAAGCAACCTAAACAAAACTGAAACTAAGCTTGAAAGAAAAAACTCTGATAAACAAATTATAAATGATAATGAAAAGTTAATTGGTAATAGAGAAATCTGGCAAAAACAAAATAAAAACACAATTTCAAAAAAAAAGATTAATAAAAACAAACTTATTAATCAAAGCTACAAAGTTGAGGTAAAATTTGAAAATAAAGAAATTAAAAATTCGACAGAATTAACAATAAACTATCATAACACATTTTTGCAAAACAGAGATCAAAAAAGTCAGATTAACTTAATAGAACGAACAAGTTCTAATAAAAATCATAATTCTAAAGCTTTAGTTAATAATCTCGGAGATCAGAAAAGTCCAGCAGATAAAAATGAAATTTTAGACTTAATGGAAAGTGCATGGGGAGAAAAGTTTGTAAAAATCGTTAAAAATAATATAGCTCGAGGAGTCAATCGTATTAATTTATCTTTAGAACCAAAAAATCTCGGAAAATTAAAAGTTGAAGTTGAAGTAACTGGAAAAGAAACAGAGCTTAAAATTTTGAGTGATAACAAACAAACTATAACAACTTTGAATGAAAACTTTCAAAAATTAAATGAAATGTTTAAAGAAGATAATCTTAAATTGTCAAATTTTTCAACTATGTTTAATCAAAATAATGATAACTCCAAAAATAAAAATTCTGAAAAAAAAAATGACAGATTTAATAAAGAAATTGGGAAGAAGATACCAATACAAAAAAGTAACGAGATTATAAATACCAAAAAATCTAATCATAAAGTTGATAAAATTGCTTAAATTTATAAAATAAACTAAGGAGATAAGATGGCTGAAGAAAATAAAAATAATGAAGATAAAAAAGGAGGTATTGTAAAATATATTCTTTTTAGCTTTGGGGGGTTAGCTCTTCTTGGAGTTGGATTAGGAATTGGTATGTTTATGGGGGGTGATGAAACAGATCCATCTAGCGAAATATCTCAGATAATTGAAAAAAAGGATAATCCTGAAAAAGAAGAGAATTTAATTGAAGACGAATTAGCATTAGAAGATTGTGCTGATGAAGAAAAAGATGAGGAAGGTAATTGTCCGGTTGGTCCAAAAAAAATTCCTAAACTTGTTCCAGAGGAAGAAATTTTTGCAACTACATATTATGAATTTCCCGGGAATTTTACTACAAACCTAAAAAATTCGAAAAAATTTCTTCAAATTTCTCTTGGTGTTTCAACTCAGTACGATGAACGAGTCATGGTTAATGTGGAAAGCCATCAATTAGCCTTGAGATCAGAAATTTTAGGAACTATGTCAGATTTTACAGCTGAAGCAATTTCATCACGAGAGGGTAAAGCAGAGCTGGCAGAATCTCTTAAAAACGGTATTAATAAAATTCTTGAGGGTGTAGAAGGTTTTGGCGGTGTCGAAAACGTTCACTTTACTTCATTTGTATTACAATAGACTTTAACTTAAACAAAAAAGCATATAAAATAAAAAATTATTATGAGCGAACCATCAAGAAAATTATCAACTGAAGAAGTATCTGCATTAATGGACGGTTTAAAAACTGGAGATCTTAGCAACTCTACTATTAAAGACTCTAAAGATGTAGAAGTAAAGGTTTTCTCGTTTGGTTCTGATGATCTTACACTACTTGGAGATTACTATGCTTTAAGATTGATAAACGAAAGGTTTGCAAGACAGGTAAGAACTGTATTTTTACCTTTACTTAGAGTACAACCAAGAATTAGCTCCTTTCCTCCGGAAGTAAAAACATTTGAGGAGTATAGCTCTGGCTTAGATGCTTTTATGAGTTTAACCAATAACAGGATTGAAGAATTAAGAGGTTCACTGTTGACCGTATTACCACCCTCATTTGTAAGTTTATGTACTAGTAGCAGATACGGGGGAAAACTTGAAGTAGCGGAAACTTCCCGAACTGAGTTTACTTCTACTGAAGAAAAAATAATTGAAGTAGTAAACGAAGGAATCTCTCGAGTTTTGGAGATCTCCTGGAAAGACCTCACTCCTATCACACTTAAATTTCAAAGCAGAGAACAAAACCCACAATTTGCGGCTTTTGTTGAGTCTACCGATCTTGTAATTGTATGTTCTTTTGTTATGCAACTTCCAAAGATTGATTCAATGTCATTTGACCTTGTCTATCCACTGCAAACACTTAAACCTGTTTCATCTTTGTTAAGATCAAGAGTTCAGTCAGATGTAATAGAAACTAATCTAAATTGGAAAGATAGATTGCAAAATGCTGTTTTGGAAGTTCCATTGAAGGTAACTAGTAAATTGGCCGAACCAGTAATATCTATGTCTAAACTTCTAAAATGCAAAAAAGATGATGTTATTGATATTAATGTGGAAGATTCTGTTAATTTTTTTGTTGAGAACCAACTTTATTTCTCTGCTGAGATGGGAGAATTAAAAGGGAATGCAGCCGTTAATTTAAAAAAAAGACTTGTTTAAACTAGGAGAAAAAGATGAATTCCGAAACTGAAAAAAATGTAGAGAAAAGTAAAGAAAATGAAAATACCGTTGTTGAACAAAAGGGAAATGAATCAAATCCAGAAAAAAATGATTCAACAGGAGCAAATAACTTAAGAGTTCTAGAGAACATAGACGTAAGACTCACTGTTGAGGTTGGAAACACTGAAATTAAAATTAGAGATTTGTTAAGGCTCAATGAAGGTTCTGTCGTTGAACTTGATAGATTAGCAGGTGAGCCATTAGATATTTTAGCCAATGGTACTATGATTGCCAAAGGTGAAGTTGTTATGGTTGGGGAAAGGTTTGGTATACGTTTAACAGAAGTTGTAGATCCTGAAGAAAGAGTTCAAAATCTTTAAAATAGTCAAATACTTGACATTTTTTTTTCTGACTAAAAAAAATAAGTATTAAAAACAGTATTTTACGTGAAAAAATAAAATTATAATTTGATATGGCTATATTCTTGCATCCTCTTAATCATAAGAAGGAATAGAGAATAAATGACACCTTATAATGGACCTACATTTGAACATTATTTAATTGTTATGGGATTTTTGACAGTCCTCATCGTTGCTTTTTATTTTTTTAAAAAAAATAAACATATCATTACTAATAAATTCAATAATCAAAAAAGAATGAGGGTTTCAGAAGTTACCGTACTCGGGCATGGTGATAGAGCACTTATTCTTAAATTAGATGACAAAGACTTTTTATTTATTTCAGGAAAAAATTCTGGAGCTTTATTGACTGAGATTAAATCACCAAAAAATTTACAAAAAGAAAATTCAGAAAATATTTTAAATCAGGAAGCAAATTTAAAGACTACCGAAATTAAAAACCTTATAGAAAAAAGAATACGAAATGATCAAAAAATTTAAATTATTACTTATTTTTTTTATTTTAATTACTCCCACTTTTATGCCAGCCCAAGAAATAACCTCAGGTTTTGATGCAATAACTGTATCTGAGTCTGCAAATGGTGATAAAACATATTCGCTCTCACTAAAAATACTAGCTTTAATGACAGCTTTGACAATTTTACCTTCATTGGTTTTAGGTATGACTGCATTTACTAGAATAATTATTGTTATGTCAATTTTAAGACAAGCTCTTGGAACCCAACAAACACCACCAAACCAAATTTTGGTTGCTATCTCACTTTTTTTAACTTTTTTTGTTATGGCACCTACATTTAACAACATTATGGATAAAGTTTCAGAACCTTACAAAGAAGGTGAAATTTCCTTGGAAGAAGCAGTATCAAGTGGAAGTGGGGAATTAAAGAAGTTTATGATTAAAAATACAAGAAAGCAGGACCTAAATATGTTCTCATCTATGGCTAATATGAATCAATTTGAAAGCACAGATGATGTACCATTTTATGTTGTCTTGCCAGCTTATATGACGAGTGAATTAAAAACAGCATTCCAAATTGGTTTTCTTCTTTTTTTACCATTTTTAGTAATTGATATGGTAATAGCTTCAATTTTGATGTCTTTAGGTATGATGATGTTATCACCAATGCTAATTGCACTACCCTTCAAATTATTATTATTTGTTCTTGTTGATGGTTGGACAATGACCGTTGGTTCATTGGTTGGAACTTTTAACTAGAGGACGAGATGGGATTTGATGAAAATATAGAGATGGTAAGACTAGCATTTTATCAAGTGCTAATGTCGAGTGGGCCATTTCTAGGAACTGCCTTAGCTATTGGTTTGGTAATTGGAATCATTCAAGCAGCAACATCCATTCAAGAAATGACTTTAAGTTTTGTTCCAAAACTTGTTCTTGTTATTTTTGCAATGGGATTTTTTGCAAGTTTTTTTATAGTCACACTTACAGATTATTTTGCATTTATTTTTGACACAATTTCTGGAATAGATTAATGCAAATACCTTTACCTTTTTATGCACCACTAGATTCACTTCCTGGTTTGCAGTTGAACGAATTAATTGAATATTTGTTTATTTTCTTTTTAAGTTCTATTAGATTATCCTCGTTTCTTCTCTCAAGTCCTTTTTTAGGATCAAGAAATATACCCTTATCTGCAAAGATTGTTTTTGCTATGGTATTGAGTTTTTTTAATTTTGGTTACGTCAGTGATTTTGAGATCAATAATAATTTACTAGATAATATTCTGACGATTGTTTTTATTGAAGTATTAATTGGTGTCGCATCAGGTTTGACTTTAACCATTTGGTTTAGTGCTGCCTCAATGGCAGGAGAAAAAATAGCAGCATCGACTGGACTAGGGTTTTCCGGCTTAGTGGATCCAGAAACAGGAGGGCAAACCCCAGTTTTAAGTATTGTAATGGACTTATTCCTCCTTACAATTTTTGTATCTCTAAATGGTCATTTATTAGCAATAGATTTCATAATGAAAAGTAATGATATACTGGAATTAGGATCAAGACTACCTAGTATGGCATTAATAGGAGTTGGTATTGAAGCAGCTGGTGCAATGTTTTATGCAGCTGGATTAATAATGTTACCAGTAGTTGGCGCTTTGATGCTATCAAATGTAGCTGTAGGAGTCATTACCAAATCAGCACCACAGTTAAATTTATTTTCTTTTGGATTCCCGATTTCATTAATTTTAGCATTTTTAATACTTTTTTTGTCTGCAAGATCAATTGGAGGAACGTTTGCAGAACTTACAAATAATGCACTTTCGACCTTAGAGTCAATATTGGAGATTATATAAATGGCTGAAGATAAAGACGAAAGTCAGGAAAAATCCCAAGCACCTAGTTCACGGAAATTAGAAAAAGCTGCTGAAGAAGGAAGAGTAGTTCAATCGAAAGAAATGTACGTATTCACTATTCTTTTTGCTGGAGTATTTCTAATGTATTCTTTACCCTTAGTCATTAATGATTTTTTAATGGGCTTAAAATCATTTTTACAATTTGGCCCTGAGTTAAAAAATGAGCACTCTCCTCTGAAATCAATTGAAACAGCTATTAAAATGATTGTTAAAATTACAATCATATTTGGTTTACCATTATGTATTGTTTGTATATTGACTCAATATGCTGTTGGTGGAGGTATAAGGTTTTCCTTTAAACCAATGGAACCAAAATTAAGTAAGATTAACCCAATTAGTGGTTTAAAAAAAATTTTTTCAATTAAAGGACTTATTGAGCTATTAAAAGCCTTAATAAAAGTTTTTTTCCTTGGAGGAATTACAATCTTTATATTTTACAAATATCTTCCAGAAATAACTCATTTATCTCATCCAAATCTTTTTTCAGCTTTAAAAAAATTACTATCTTTTTTTCCAATACTTCTTGCAGCGTTGCTTGTTGGTTTAGCAATTATTGGTGCAATAGATTTTGCTTGGCAAAAATATGACTTTATCAAACAACTTAGAATGTCCCATCAAGATATTAAAGATGAATACAAAGAAACAGACGGCCAACCAGAAGTAAAACAAAAAATAAGGAAACTTCAACTTCAAGCCGCTCATAAAAATAATAAAGAAAATGCTTCAGTTGAAAATCTAGATGAGGCTACAGCTATAATAACCAACCCAACCCATTTTGCAGTTGCTTTAAAATATAAAGTTGGAGAGTCTGATGCTCCCAAAATAATAGCAAAGGGTCGTGGAAAAATTGCTGAAAAGATTATAGAAGAAGCAAAAAAAAGAAATATTGGAAAACTTGAAAGTCCAGATTTAGCAAGGGCATTGTATTATACAACAGAAATTGGTGAAGAGGTCATGAGTAAATTATATAATGCAGTAGCCATAGCACTGGCTTATATTTATAAAATTAATAGTGGCGAATTAATAGAAAAACCGTTAATTACTATTCCTGAAGAACTAATATTTGACGAGTTTGGAAAACAAAATGATAAATAGAAATATAAGTCAATTAATTATAACTTTTGCATTCATCTATAGCTCAATTGTATGCCATGTTGAAGCGATGGACAGATATCAAAAGGGAGAATTTTTTTTGGCTTATATCCTGTGGATATGCGCTTTGTTTTCTTTTTTTGGTGCTTTGAGATTTAGAATAGCAAAAATTATTAATAGTTTTAGAAAAAAATATGATGAATAAATTCGTAGAAGATTGTAAAATATGTAAACATTTGTATGTAACTTATAAACCAAATTTTCCGTGGGGCTGCCGTGCCTTTGGATTTATTTCAAAAAATTATCCTTATTCTTTGGTTTATAAGACATCTGGCATGAAATGTGCGTTATTTACTGAGAATAAAAAAAATAACATTAATTTTGAAAAAAAAGATAAAAAAAAAGGTAGACTTGCATGAATAATGATCTAAATACAATGCAGGAAAGTATAAAGATAGCTTTAGATGCTGCAGATGCTGCAACTGATGTTACTTCAGAATATAAAAGAATGAAAAATGAATATATTAAAGCGGAGCAAAAAGTGAAAGAAATTCATAAATATACAACTATTATCTTCTCGGCTTCTATTGGTACCGCAATCGTAGCCATTTTATTAACAGGAGTTTTGTATTTCAAATCTCTTTCAGAATTAGAGGAAATGACCAATACTAGCCGCGAGGCACTTGTAGTATTTGCAGAAAACGTTGAATCTGTTAACAGTGCAGTTGACAACATGAACAGAAGTCTCGAAAAACATTCTGATTTAGTTAATACAAACACAGAAATAAAAGACAAGCTTTCAGAACTTACAACGGCTATTGAAAAGAATGATAAAAATCTAATGGTAAGTTTATCTAAAGAAATAGCAAATCTGTCAAAATCTGTTTCAAATTCAATTAAAACAGAAGCAGGTAGGTTGAGTTCAAATATTCAAGAGGGTGATGTATTAACGTCTGCAAAAATAAGCAAAGCAATTGACAAACTAATTTCTGATAACAAAAAAAATTCAAATTTGAAAATGTTAAAAGAACTATCTAATTCCACATCAAGTTTAACAACAGCACTAAAAGCTATTTCTTCGCAAAACAAGCTACTTGTCAAAGAAATAACTGATCAAAAAGAAAGTATAACCTTTCCTTGATAATTGATGAACAATGAATCCGCCGTGGAAGTAAATAAAGAAAAAAAATCAGAGGAAAATCAAGGGTTTCTTCTCAAGATTGATAGTATTAGAAAAAGAACTCATTCTTTTTCTCTTATGCTTAAAGAAAAAGATATTATTGTAGCACTTAATAATCAATTTTATCTAGCTGGTGAAAAACTATTAGTCGAGGAGTTGGCTGAACTTAGAAAAAAAAATCAAAGAACAATACTTACAATTAAAAGGGATGATTTTTTTTTTGATGTATTTGTCAGAAATAGCCTTGGTTGTAAATTTTCAACTCTTTCCTCAGAAGAAACAAAAAATATTCAAACTCAATTTTCCACCAAGAAAATTTCTGATATTGAAGAGCTTAAAGAATTTAATGTTTTTAGAGATTTAAAAAATAATTTTGAATGTATTGAAGATACTTTTTCAGTAGTTGCAGGATTATTTCCCCCAGCTTGGTTGGCATATGAACAAAAATGGTGGATACTCAGTTTCTTCTCAATATTTAGCTTACTTTTATTATCTATTAATTCATGGATTTTTGCAATTGGTTGGATAATAGTTTCAATTTATTGCTATAAAGCTCAAAAAAATCTGATTCTTGGATTTGCGTTACTATCAGGAAAAGCTCTTTCAATGAAAATTGTCGCAACTAACATTCATGAAGCTCATAAAATTATTAGATGCTTTTATCCAAAATCTAAATTTAAATATTCCAGATTAGACGACCCTCATGAAATTGAAGATGAAAAAAATTTTAGCAATGATAAAAAAAATATTTCAGAAACTAAAAATGCTTTGGTATAATTAAATATGGCCGAACAATATTCCATTCAAGCTGAAACTCTAATGAAAGCTGCTGTTGAAGATTACCTAGAAATCATAAAAACAGTTCAAGCCTCCAATGCAAATATGGCTGTTATTAAGGCCGTCAAAGTCACTATTAATGGTAAACCTAGAAGATTAGTTGATATTGGGGATCTAAGAACAGGAGAAAATGAAAATAAACTTCAGGTGCTAGTTTTTAATACTGATCATATTGAATTGCTTGTAGATCAGATAAATGAAACTGGTTTTGAGACTTATATTGATGGTCAATTTGTTAATATTGATGTGCCCAACCCAACTTTTAAGCAACTCATGGAAGTAGTTGACGATCTACAGAGAAAAAAGAATTCTGCACTTGGCAGACTAACGAAAGCTAAATCTGAAGCAACAACTAGGGCTAGAACCGCTGTTGAAAATGAATTTATTGAACAGGCAGTAGCGAGTCAGGCTTCCAAAAAATGTGATGTTTTTTTTGGTCAATATTCTAGTGAGATTAATCTTCATACGACAAATAAAATTAAAGAAATACTTGGCGATGAATTTTATGCAAAATTTGAAGAAGAACAAGCAATGTTCGAATAAGTTCATGCCTTGATTTTAAATAAATTTTTAATATTTTCTGTATTTTTATTTCTATCATAAAAATTATGTATTTTTGAAAAACTTATAGTTTCTGATTTGCTTGATTTATCCAATTTTTCCTCATAATTTTTTTTTGGGTAATTAAATTCCATTGATCTGTTGTCCTCATCGATAACTCTCAGATTTTTATAACTTTTTTCAAAATTTCTTTTTTCAAGAAGAATATTTCTTGAACTAGTACTGGTTTCTTTTTCTTGTATATTTGGGTTAATTAACTCATGTCTTTTAGTGATTTTTTTTTTATTGTTAATATCTGCTATATCGATTTGTTTCTTTTTTTTCCAGATTTTACTAATTCCAGTAAATTCCAGAAACATTTCTGTTGGTGTATTATCGAACAATTTGTTAAAAATCCAGTTGCCCGCGCCAACAATTGCTCCGATTGGTCCACCATACAAGAAACCTCCTAAACCATTTTGTACTAGATCTCTATCTGATTCTTTGTTTTCAGAATTAACACTTGAATAAATTCCACTTATTAATGGTAAGTTTTGTAGAGGGTTTAAAGCTCCTTTTATCCATCTCAAAAATTTTAAAGTTGTACCTTCGTTAATTTTTTTTGGATTTTCTTTAATTAATGATGGTTTTTCATTACTAGAAATTCTGGAATTGTAAAATGGACTCTTTTCTATGAACATATTTCTTTTAGTAATTTATTTCAATTTCTATTCTTCTGTTTTTTTCTCGACCTTCTGAGGTTTCGTTGGTGCCTAAAGGTTGTGTTTCACCATAACTTATTGCTTTCATTCGTTTTGGTTGAAGTTTTCCAGTGGACGACAATTCTTGGACCACAGAAGAAGATCTAGCTGCTGCTAAGTCCCAGTTATCTCTATAAATTGAACCAAATATCAGTGGTGTATCATCGGTATGACCTGATACTAATATTTCACTTTTTCCCTTTTTATTTAAGTCTGCAATCTTTGCCATAATTTTCTTGGCTTTAGAAGTTAATTCAGCAGATCCAGACTTAAATGCACCACCCGAACCAACTGTTATGATTACCTTATCTTCGTCTCTATCGACATTAATCAATCCCTCTCCAATTTCTTTTCTAAGAGCTATTTTAAATTTGTCTTCGGCTATTTGGGCTTTTTTTTCCTCTTCTTTTGAAACATCTGGCGATTCTCCAACGTTTTTTCCCTCTGAAGATTCGGATTCCATTTTTCCTTTACTTGCTGCTGCGGTTGCTAGTTGAGCGAGTTTTTGCTCTAAACCACCAAATAAAATTTCAGATTGTGATTTCCCAGACGCAGATTTAATAGTTTCAATTGAGTTAAGAGTTTCTTGCAATAAATTAGGTAGGTCTTTTTCTTCAGCTTGAAGTGGAGTGAAGTTAACAACTACTTTATCCGCTAATACTTCAACTTCGATATCACCTCTTGCAATAGCATCTTGTAAATTTTTCGCTAATTCAATTGCTTCCTCGTTTTCTCCCTCATCTTTAGAATTATCTTTTGTTTTAGTTTTAAGTTCAACGTTTTTCTGATCAGTTTCAGTTGTCTGTTGTTTTAAATTTTCTTGCACAGCCGGTGTGGGATTAGGACTAAAACTTAAAGACAATAATGTTGTGCCTTTTGGTTGTTCGACTACAGGTATTACTCTTTGAATACCAAATGCGTTTTTCATACTTCCGCTTATCTGTTTAAATTTTGGAACATTGAACTCTGCAAAAGAAAGGATTAAAACAAAAAATGCCATTAATAAAGTTGCCATGTCTGCAAAAGTTGCCATCCAAGCAGGAGCGCCTTTTGGCGGACACTCTGGACATTCATGTTCCTCTTCTTCTTTAGTTTCTTTTTTTTTTTCTTCTTTTTCTTCAGCCATTAATCTTTCCTAAACTTACGCCGCAGCTTCGATTAGTTTTTGCTTTTCTTTCGGAGGAAGATTGGCAACAAGTTGATCTTGAATGTTTCTTCCACTTTCTCCTCGAGAAATTAACTGCAAACCTGTTATTATCATTTCTCTGTAAGTCACTTCATAAGTTGTGTAACCTTTCATCTTTACAACTATGGGCATAAAAATCGTGTTCGCAATCATTGCACCATATAAAGTTGTTAGGAGGGCAACAGCCATTGCAGGGCCAATAGCTTTTGGATCAGCCATATTTCCTAACATGGCCACCAAACCAACTAAAGTCCCAATCATTCCCATTGCGGGTGCAATATCAACCCAAGCTTGGGCCACACCTGTTGATTTGGCATGCCTACCTTGCATAGCCTTTAATTCCTTTTTTAACTGAATAGTTAATTTTTCTTCATCAGCACCATCAACAAGCATTTGTAAGCCACTATCAAAAAAAGGATCGGGCGTTTCTTGACCCTCCAGAGCCATCATTCCATCTTTCCTTGCGATTCCCGCCAGTTCAACTATTCTGGTGATTAATTCATCCATTTTTTTAATAGGAGGTTTAAAAGCTTTAGCCATGGCTCCGAAGGATCCTAAGAACAGAGGTAATGGAGCAGTATACATCACTGCGAAGAATGATCCACCAAAAACAATTAAAATTGACGGTATGTCAACATACATACCTATTCCACCTGCAGAAACCATTGCACCTGCAATCATTCCTACTGTACCTAAAAGTCCAATGAGTGATGCTATATCCATAATTTATTTTCCATTAATTTTAATATTAACTATATTTATAATATCTTGGTATGAAAACTGCAACTTTGATACCAAAGTAGTAAAAATTAATTATTTAGTAATTTAAATATATTTATCGTATTATTAAATTCTATGAAAAAAAAAAAGAAATCTATGCTTAGGGTGGAAAGAATTTGCATTTATTTCATATTTGCAATATTAAACTTTTTATTTAGTTATAACCTTGAAGCTCGAGATTACGTTGACAAAGGACATATTGTAATTGATTTAAAAAACAAAGTTGAATGGCTTAAATGTTCAGTAGGACAAGTTTGGGATAATGAAAAATGCACTGGCAACTCAGTTAAAGTCTCATTACCAGAGGCCGAGGATTTGTTGCCACAAGTAAATCAAGAACTTGGGGGTGAATGGAGGCTGCCAAATAAGAAAGAGTTGATAAGCATAATTTGTAAAAATTGTTCAGGTGCCAAAATAAATAAAACTTATTTCCCAAATTCACAAGCAGACATCTATTGGACATCCCAAAGAAATTGGTGGTCACCGCAATTTTTTTGGTCAGTGAATTTTATGACAGGTCATGCTTATGGAAGATTTGTTCCAGAAAAAAAATTATTCGTCAGATTTCTTAGAGACAGATGATTTAATTTTTATAAAATATTGAAAAATTTTTCCAATAAAAATTAAAAAACCTATAAATAAGATTGCTATGGCAACATTCCATGAATTAACAAATGCTAAAAAATGTAATTTGTCAGTGAGAGTAAGTGAAAGAACTATTATTAATAAAACTGATATTAAGAAAATTCTCAAAAAAAAACATAATCTGCATTTATTTTCATTATCTTTGTATGACATAGCAATCAATTTTTTTTGATTTCGAAAATTTACATGTTTGCTTCACATTTTCTCGTGAATCGGAATCAAACTTAAGAAGATAGATTTTTTTTTCTTCATTAAATTGAATGTATGATTCAAAATAATCAAAATTTGGCTTAATAATTTCATCAACTTTATTTTTTAGTTTTTTAGCACCAATTTCTTTTGAAAAAGCTCCAAATTGGACAGAAAACTTCTTGGTAAAAATTTTATCAATTTGATTTTCTTCGCCGTCAAGTTTTTGATCTAAATTGTTATTTTTGGTAATAACATTTTCTTTAACTTTTTTTTCAGTGTTGATATCAATTAATTCATCCTCAACAAACAAAATCTCTTTATTATTGATGTTTATTTCATCTTGATTTTCGGAAGTTAAAATTTCTTCAATATTTATATTTTTTATTGAATCTTCATCTTTTTTTTGTGTCAAATTATCAACTTTCAACAAAAACAAACCCGTAAAAAAAAAAATTAAAAATAAAGGTAAAATTTTTAACATCAGTTAATAATACCATTAAAAAAATTTTATAAGTAGTTTTTTCCGAGAAATCTGGCTTTTTTTATTTTTGTATTGTTAGAAATGTGACTCAAAGAGTGGGTCATATTTTTGACGTGACCTTAATGTCAAATTTAGTTTTTGCAATTTATAAAAAAAAAGTGTGAAATTGAATCATAGAAAGGAAAAAGCTATGCAGATTTCACAAAATCTAAAACTAAAGCAAAGTCAATCATTAGTTATGACACCTCAATTGCAACAAGCTATAAAATTGTTGCAATTAAATAATATTGAACTTTGTGAGTTAGTAGAAAAAGAATTGGAAGAAAATCCATTTTTGGAAAAGGATAATCAAAGTGACTTTTTAGAACAAAAAAAAGATTCATGTACCAAAAATGTCGATGAAGCGTTTCAAAATGGAGAGTCACAATATGAAGATCCGTCAAATGGAGATTACGAAAACAGATGGGATCAGGAGAGGAATCTTTCTTCTAAATCAAATAACTTTGAAACTCTAGATCCAGGTTCGATAGCTGAACAAACTATTTCAGAAAAAGTTACGCTTAAATCCTTTTTAATGAAACAAGCAAATATTACTTTTAAGACACCACAAGACAAAATAATCTCTGAGATTCTTATAGATTATATACAACCCTCAGGTTGGCTTACAACTGATTTAGTTGAACTAAAAAATATTATAGGCTGCGACGAGCAAACACTTAATGAGGTTTTATTAAAAATGCAAAAGTTTGAACCAACGGGGGTATTTGCAAGGAATTTAACAGAATGTCTTAGAATTCAATTAAAAAATGAAAATCTTTTGACAGATGGTATAGGCTTGTTGATCGAAAACTTTGATTTACTCGCAAAAGGAGAAATAAGAAATTTGTGCAAAATTTGTGAAATGTCTGAGGATGAACTAACAGAGAATATTAAAGTAATAAAAACGCTTAATCCCAAACCTGGTTCTTTGTATTCTAATGACAATGATCAAATATTTCATCCCGATGTCATTGTTTCTCAAAAAAACAACCAATGGGAGGTAGAGCTGAATAATGGCACCCTTCCAAAAATTATTGTTAATGAAAATTACATAACAGAACTGGAGAAATTAGGCGGAAGTGAGAATGACAAAAAATTCATTACAGAATCAATAAATTCTGCTAGATGGCTAATGAAAGCAATTGAACAAAGAAACTTAACAACTTTAAAAATTAGTACAGAAATAGTTGAGCAACAAAAATTATTTTTCAAAAAAGGGGTTTCTCATTTAAAACCAATGATTTTAAAAGATGTGGCAAAAAAGATAAAAATGCACGAGAGTACTGTGAGTAGAGTTACGACCGGAAAATTAATGTTAACTCCTAGAGGTGTTTTTGAAATGAAACACTTTTTTAGTGC
>PBCD01000014.1 GCA_002717855.1 Rickettsiales bacterium | reverse complement strand
TTTCATCTTCCTCAGCACTTTCCTCAGAATCTTCATTTTCTCCATCTGTTTCAGATTCTTCTTCTGAAGTTTGAGATTCTTCTTGAGGTGGTGGTGAGGGTTGAGGTTGCGGTGCAATCGCTGGAGTTGGAGGAAGTACATCTAATGCAGTTCCATAATTAGCTTGAATTTCAGCGGCAGATAAAATAATTGGTGGTGGAGGTTGTGCATTAAAACTTGAAACACTTGTGGTTGCACCAACTTGAGATAATGTTTGAGTTCCAGCGGAATTACTAACAAGAATTTCACCAACTTCACCACTTGTATCCTGTAATAAAGTAAAAGAATTTTCATTTCCTTCAACTGCAGCTTTTCCTGCAACTGTGGTCCCTCTGATTCCAATTGTTGCAACCGGCGTTGAAACTGTCATTGAATCCTCACCAGTTTCTGCAATTTCACCGCTGACAAAACTAAAAGCGCCTTCTAACATATCAACAGCAAAATCACCCGCCCCTGTTGCCGGATCATAAACGAGTTCATCAAGGACCATTTTTCCACCCTCTGATAATGAAAGGGTTGTTTTATCCAAGAAGGTAAGACCAATAGAGCCATTTGGACCTGTTTCAATCACATCGCCTTTAAAAACAGGATCGCCAACTGAAAGAGTGTAAAAATTACCGTCTAGTCTTAATGCTTTGACAATTTCTTTTAAGTTAGACACCTCGCCAATCGATAACACCTCATTGCCAGAGACTTGAGCAAATTGATTGGGTGCTATTGAACCAGCAAGTATATTTATTGTTGATCCTTTAAGTAATAATCCATTTTGAGTTGTTATTGCTGGTAAGTCATGATGAGTGAAATAGTTAGAAAAAACAATTTGTCCATAGTCATTTCCTATAGCAATCAGATCAGTTTGGGTTCTTTCAAAATCTGCCATAATAACCCAATCTGGTACATTTTGAAATTTAGATTCCTCAAAAAAATAGTAGGTTTCTGATTCCTGAATTTCATTATCAAATAAAGGTTTTTTTCCTGTCTTATTGCAAGTAACATCTTGAGCTATATTTGGCTGAAAAAGCTTATTTTCGAAATTATCTGAAAAATTGGATAACTTTGTTCTAATTTTTCGTATATTTGAATTGGCATCTTCAAACATCACATTGTGCAACATCCTATCGATAGAATCAGACAAACCAACGTTAAACTCTGTTTCAGAACTAAAATTTATTTTTTTAGACCCATCTGAACTTTCGACAAAATTATTTTGATTATTATCATCTAGTACATTTTTTAAAAGTTCATCTATATTTGTTTTTTTTATATACACTTAGTTTTAAATAGTCTTCATGCCATTGAAATTATTACTTTATTTATAATTTTACATTTTTTTTAATTTTCAATTTTTATTATATCTTATTTCGACTTAAAAAATTTATTTTTTAGCTAATATAATTTTATCCATATTTAGTTCTCCCATTAAGCTTAACAAAGTAAAACTACTAATTTGAACCTCAATTGTTGCAGCAATTGCATCCGCCTGAGAATTGATCAATGATGTCTCTCCACCCAATACATCAAGTAAACTTCTATTACCAGCTTTTCTCTCGGTTCTGGCAAGTTCTAAAAATTCTAAAGAAATAAGAGCTTGATTAGTTAGAAATTGAGCATTTTTTTCAGCTGTATTTAAGTTATCCCAGGTTGTTCTCAGCATTTGCATTGTCATATCATATTGATCACTTATTCTAGTTTCTGTTGCCAAGTATGATTCGATCGCTGCGTCTTTTGCAGCATATTCAGATAAACTTAAATTTAATGGATAAGTAAAGTCAACTTTAGCTGAACTCTCTCTTTTAAAACCCACTATTCCACCAAAATCCTGCTTTTCTGAATGACTCAGGATTCCTTTTATAACAGGGTACAGAGAAGATTCAGCAGTGTTAATTGCTTCTTTACCGATTTTTTTTGAAATTTCAGCTGTTTTTAAGGATGGATTATTTTTTTTTGCTATGTCCTCAGCCTCATTTAATGTATTGGGTAATAAATCAGATACTTTTTCTGTTAGTCTTAGATTACTTAATTGGGCAGGAACAAAGCCAAAAATATATTCAAATTCATGTTTTGCCCCTGATAGCAAGCCTTCAAATTGTATTAATCTAGCTTGGGCCCCAGCTAGTTGAGTTTTTGCTTGCAAAACATCCGAGGTTAATCCGCCTCCAGCTTCAACAGCTGCATCTTCTAATTCAGTTTGCTTTTTTATATTTGCAACCGACTGAGAGGCATATTTTACACTTTCATGTGCTTGAATAATCCTTAGATAAGCTGTTAATGCTCTTAATAGTAAATCATTTTCAATTTGATTTTTTAAGGCGATTGACTGCATTAGTCCCAGATCTGCTGTTTTTACTATTGATTTTGTCAGGCCAAAATCTGTAATTGTTTGAGTTATTTTTGCAGTTGCGTCTCTAGCCATAAGTTGAGTGTTATTTCCTGAACCATACTTGTTGATGTTTTCATGACCATGTGTGGCAGTAAGATCCAATGATGGAAAATATCCTCCTTTTGATTGTTTTAGTCTAAATTGTGCTGCTTTAATATCTATACTTGAAGCTTTAACCAACTTATGATTGTCTAAAACATCTTGTAACGCTTTTAGTAAATCAAATTCCTCAAAAGTCTGGTTTTCATTGCATTCGATTTGAAAAGAACAAAAAAATATAAATATAAAAAGTAAAAACTTATTCACATTATTGCTTAAATTTAAAAGTTATCCACAATTAAAAGCAAACTGCATGCCATTTTTTTAAAATTAATTAGTCAATTTTTTTTTTACTCCAACTCATTAAAATAAATAAATTTTCTTTGTTTACAAAGTGTCACAAAATCTTCGTATAATTTTGAGCTATGCCCATTATAATTAATTTCGAGTTTTAGCTTACTAGCCATTAATAGACCATTTTTTTTTCCAAAGATTATTGAACTTGCAACATCAGCAGTCAAAATAATTTTTTCAACTCTATCTTTTGGATAATTAGGAAAATTTTTAAAAAATGTATTTAAAATTATTCTTTTTATTCTTCTCCATTTTTCGCCATTAAGAAGATATTTAAACAAAATTTTTTCTAAATCTATAATGGTTTTTTTTTCCTGAAAATAGGGTTTTTTTAAAATTCTTTTTCCTAAATGACCCATATCATGAGTAAGAGAAATGATCACAATTAAAAAAGCGTCATTTTTATCAATTTTTGATTTGACTGCTAAAATTGTAGAAATTAATAAAACTGCCTTAAAGTGATGAAAATTATGATATTTGTTATTATTAAAGTTGGTATTACATTTATCAGATAAATTCCTTAATAAGATCTTATGATTCCTTCTTGTTGGAAATTTTAAGGCTTTTAAACATAAAGTTGTTAACTTAAAAAAATCAGGTCTATTAAAGTTTTTGAAAAAATATTTTTCAAGATATATTTTACTATTTGGCCATCTTGAAGAAATAAAATTTATTGACGGTATGTTCTTTTCAAAAAGAGTATTTGACATAAAAATTATTTATTTTTGACAAAATATTAATTTTTCTTTAAAACTGTCAAATTTATTTAAATCTGCAAATTCCCATGATATTTCGTCTCCTAACTTAAAATTTAAATTTTTACAAGATTTCACTATTTCTAATACAGCTAATACTGGTACTCTTGATGAAATAATATTTTCTGAATATTTTTTTCCTTCTTTTATACTTATAATTTTTTTTAATTCATCAATAAAAATTACCTTAAGATCATGGTGAGTGTCTTTCATCCACATTTTCATCACTCTAGGTCTTTTATTTAGGAAAAGCATCCCGTTAATTTCATTTATGTTTTTTCTATTCATTAAACCTTTTTTCATTTTTTCTTTTGTATTAGCGAATTCAACAAAAAAAAAAATATCATTATCTTTTTTTATTAATATTTTTTCGTTCGCTGAAATCCTAAGGGCAAAAAAAAAGATCAGAAAAGTACTAATTATTTTCATCGAATTTAAATGGCAAGCCCTTGTTAATTCTATCTAAGGTATTTTTGACACTTTTACTAATTTCTAAATTAATGTCAGAGCTATTATTGCTATGATGGGTTTCAATTGAAATATCATATTTTTTTTGAAGTTGCCGAAAGAGACTTATTTCATATGGTGTAAGTTTTACGACCTCTTTATCAGGACTCAATAAATCTGGGTTATTTTTTTTAATCCTATTTAAAGATTTATTTAATTTTTTTTTCACGAATCTTCTATTATAATAAATTAAATTTAAATAATCAAAAATTTATGACAAAAAGTCAAATTAAATTAAACGCCATAAGAATAGAAATGGAAAATATTAGAGAACTTTATATAAAAGGGTACATTACAAAAGCTGTTTATCAAAAAGAGACACGCGACATTTTTGAATTAGCATCAAAATTAGGTGTGTAAAAATGCAGGAAAAAATATTTAAAGTCAAAAATTCAATAAATAATTTTATAGAAATTGCAGAAAAAGAGAAACAATCATTAAAAGATTCTATTGAAATGCTCTGGCTCAATGCAGATGTGCAAAGAAAAAAAATTGAAATTATTATACCTGAATCTGCTGACGAAAACATTCTGAGGATAAGACAACTTTTAGCTGCAGCATGGTCTGAAGATTATAAAAGTGATTAAAATTATAAACCAAAAATTTTAGCTTTTTCATATAATCGATCTGTTTCTGAAATATATATTCCTTTAGTAATATATCCTCCAACATAAAGCTCTCTAATCGCAGCCATTTCTTCTTCAATTGCTACTAAAACATCAATAAAATCGTTGTCGTTACCAGACATTTTTATATTTTCGGTTTTATTGATGATTCCATTTAAATTATTTGATGTTGTACTTATCTTTTGAATTTCTTCATTGTTTTTGTTCATTATTGTAAATAATACAAAAACAACAATTGTTCCAATAACCAACAACAAAAAAGATAAAAAGTATATATCATCTAATTCTGAGAGATTTAAAAACATCCTTAAATTCTCAATATATTTATTTGTGAGAAAATATTCCAAACTAACGCCCTTTAAAAATCAATATATTGTGTTTACATATAAAAATATTACATTATATTGATAAATATGTCTTTATTTAATTTTAAATCAAATAAACAAAAAAATAAATTACCTTTTTTTATAAAAAAAAACAAAATTTCATTTTTGGCTTACGAAATTCTTAAAAAATTTGTCATTTCGCGTCAAATACCACCCGAAAAATTAGATTTTGTTTTTCCTCAAAACTGGACACCAAAAATTTTAAAAGACCTTTCACCACAAGCAAGGAATTCTTTATATCGTCTATCAGATACTTTTAAAAAGAATAAAAAGGGATTGATTTGTCAAACCTGTAGTTATAATTTTCACCAAAAAAAATCACTAAAGAAATTATCTAAAAAAGCTAAAATACTTTTAAAAAAAATTAATAACGACGAATTTAGATATGAAAGAATAGATATGTTAATTAAAAAATACAAAATAAACAAAGCATTAGATTAAATTATTTTTTTTCATATATGCCCATTCGCACTTTTTCCGCAATATTTTCTAGAAATTTTGATATTTTTTCTGCTTCATTTTGCTTTGATAATTCTCTTATTACTTCATCTATAAAGGCACCAATTGCAATATAAGGGTCTATTTTTTCACTTTTACTTTTTCTCATTGCTTCTCTTACTATCATCGAAGCTTTTTTTTTTTGTTCTATTTCGTTCATTTTTATTTAATTTTTACTTTTGGTATATCACACCAACTACTAGTATAGCAAGGTGAACGGTAGTTAGATCGCATCAACCAATTATTTTTCTTCTTTGAAATGTCTAATTTATTTTTATATAAATAACTTTTTGCACCGGAGGCTATCCTCACTTTACCCTCTCCAAAACGTTCATTTAAAGAATCAATTGTTTTCATTAAAATCTTACTTTCCTGATCATCATGTGAATTCTCATTATTCGATACATAGCTTAATAGTGATATTTGTATTTTTTCGTCACGACATAATTTCGATAAAATAATACCAACTTTTGAATATTTGAAACCTTTAATATAAAGTTTTTTTAGTAAATAATTTGCTCTTATCCAAATTGATCTAGAATCTGATGTTTGCTCAATAAAAGTAAATGTTTTTGAATCAAAATAATATTTGTCATCATATCTAGATGTTTGTATAAAAACGGTTATCGCTCCACAAGATAATTTATATTTTCTTAATTTTTGTGAAGCTTTTTCAGAATAAATAATTAGTGCTGCTTGCAATTCTTCGTGCAAATATATTTTTTCGCCGAAAGATCTTGAAACGCATATACTTTTTCGATCTGCTTGTTCTAGTTCTATTGGATAGCACTTGACTCCTCTAAGCTCCAGCACGGTTTTTTGAGTAACAATACCTTTCTTTTGTCTTATAAATTTTAAATTAATATTTTTAAAACTAAAAGCATCATTAATATTTATTTTTCTAAAAAATATAGATAGTCTTCTGCCTATACCCCAAACATCTTCAATGTTGGTACTTCTCAATATATAATTTAGTTCATCTTCACAATTAATTTCATATATACCATTAAAGTTTAATCGAATTTTATATTTATTATTTTTTTTCACGACTCTATTTGCTATCTTTGAGAGAGTCTTTGTTTTTCCAATTCCAATACTAACGGGTATCCCCGTCCACTTGAGAATTTTATTTTTTAGATTAGAACAAAAAAGTTCTTTATTTTTAATGTTACTTAGATCAAAGAATGCTTCATCAATAGAATATTTTTCTAGAATATCACAATCTTTTCTTATAATTTCCATTACTCTATTTGAAATATTTCCATATAGAGAATAATTAGAAGAGCAAACATGTACTCCAGCGTCATTTAACTTTTTTTTAACCTTAAAAAATGGTTCTCCCATTTTAATACCCATACTCTTCACTTCCTCAGACCGAGAAATTATGCAACCATCATTGTTTGATAAAACAACGACTGGTTTGTCATTTAAACCAGTTTTAAATAGTCTTTCACAAGAAACATAAAAGTTATTGCAATCTAATAATGCGATCATACTTTTTGATTAAACTATGTGATGTATTGCATATGTAACAACACCCCAAATTTTAATATTAGACTCCAATCCTAATTCAATATTTGGATATTTAGAATTTTCTGATTGTAAATAACTTTTTTCACTCCCGAATTTGATTATTAATCTTTTTACAGTTAGTTCTCCATCAATAGAAGTGATAACGATAGAATTATGTTTTGGTTCAATACTTCTGTCAACAACCAAAATATCACCATCTAATATACCAGCGTTGTTCATCGACTCTCCTGTAGCTTTGACTAAAAACGTAGCTTGAGGGTTTTTAATTAAATATTCTCTAATATCTAATTCTTGTTCAATGTAGTTATCTGCTGGAGATGGAAAACCAGCTTCAACTTTAGAACTATAAAAGGATGTGTTATTTGAAGTATTTTTCATAGTAAGAATATAGAACAAAAGTAGAACATTTCCAACTTTTATTTTGATTATTTTTTAATTCCTATTATATTGCATAAAATGATATACTGTATTTAAAGATCAAAGAAATGATTCCAATAAAAGATGACAATCCTACCAGAAAAAAACCTATAATAAGATTACTGATCTTATGTATCTGCACAATAGTGTTCTTAATTCAAATAACTTCGTCTTTAAACAATGAATATATTTTTTTTTTTGGTTTTAAACCCGCAAGTTTGTTTAATCCAAACTTTAATATGCCAACATTCTTTCCTATTTTAACAATTTTTACATCAATGTTCATGCATGGTGGGTGGTTACATTTTTTAGGGAATATGCTTTATTTGTGGATATTTGCAGATAATATAGAAGATAGAATAGGTCATAAAAAATTTGTATTTTTTTATTTATTGTGCGGTATAGTTGCAGCTTTAACACAATATTTTGGTAACACAAAAACACCTATACCAATGATTGGAGCCTCCGGAGCTATAGCAGGAGTTCTTGGTGCCTATATTTATTTATTTCCTAAAATTAAGATTACCGTGATCGTGCCACTAATTATTTTTTTCTTTGCAGTTAAATTGCCAGCGTTAATAGTACTTGGTTTTTGGTTTTTAATTCAATTTATAAATTTTTCAATAATCATTGATCAATCGTCTGGTACTGCTTGGTTGGCGCATATAGGAGGCTTTTTGGCGGGACTGATTTATGCTGTACTTTTTATACAAAAAAAAGAATATATTAAAGGAAAATCTAAATTGGTTGTAAAAAGAACAAGAAATAGTCCATGGACATGACTTTCTTAGAAGCAAAAATTCTTTAAAAAATTTAAATTTTTATTATAAATTGCAAAAAAAAATCATGAATAAAACAATTAAATTAACTGAGTTTTCAAAAGGCGGTGGTTGTGGTTGCAAGATTCCACCAAATATACTTGAAAATCTAATTAAAGCATTACCTATAAAACTTTCTAATAAATTACTTATAAATAACTCAAAGTCTGATGATGCTGCAGTTTATAGAATTAGTAAAAAAAAAGCAATTGCAGCCACAACAGATTTTTTTATGCCTATTGTCGATGATCCATTTGATTTTGGAATGATAGCAGCAACAAACGCTTTGTCTGATATTTATGCAATGGGAGCAAAACCATTATTTGCTCTCGCAATTATGGCTATGCCAATTAATAAACTTCAAATTAAATTAATAAAAAAAATTATGGAAGGTGGATACGCGACATGTAAGAAAGCAAACATAATGGTTGCGGGTGGACATACAATAGAATCTAGTGAACCTATATATGGGCTGGCAGTAGTTGGTGAAGTAAAAATTAAAAATTTGAAAACTAACTCCAATGCACAAGGAAGAGAAGACATTATTTTAACAAAACCGCTTGGAACAGGCATTTTATCAGCTGCTTTAAAAAAAAATAAAATAGATAGAATTCTATACAAAGAATTAATTGAAAACTGTATTAAACTCAATGACATTGGAATCGAATTAGGAAAAAAAAAGTATATATCTTCAATTACAGACGTAACTGGGTTTGGACTTCTTGGTCATCTTAAGGAGGTCTGTATGGCAAGTAATGTATCCGCTACTATTATTCTTAAAAATTTACCCAAGTTGAAAGGTGTAACCAAATTAATAAATAATTCAATTTACACAGCTGCATCCACTAAAAACTGGAAGAGTTATAAAAATTTCGTAAAAAATAATAACCAATTAAAAAAAAATGAAAGAATCCTTCTTACTGATCCACAAACTTCTGGAGGACTTTTGATTTCTTGTAAGAATAATAAATCGAAAAAAGTCATTGAATTATTAAAAAAAAATGGATACAAATCTCCAAAAATTATTGGTTTTTTTTCTAAAAGTTCACCCATGATATGTTTAAAATAAATTTTGTATTTGTTCTATTATTTTCTTTTGTTAAAACACTGCAATCGAATGATTCACTAATTATTTCTTCTATTCCTGATGAATCAGTCACAGAACTTCATAAAAAGTTTTTACCTTTAACAGAATATTTGGAATCAGAAATAAAAAAAAAAATTGAATTTGTTCCTGTTACTAGTTACGCCTCTGTTGTCGAAGCATTATCTCAAAGAAAAGTGGATATGGCTTGGTTAGGAGGGCTAACATACATTCAAGCAAAAATTAGAAGCAATGGAAATGTTGAACCGATTATTCAAAGATCTAAGGACTCAAAGTTCACAAGTGTTTTTATTACACATGTTGATAATAAAATTTACCAATTCAAAGATTTAAAAAATAAGTCTTTTTCATTTGGATCTCCTTCATCAACATCTGGACATCTTATGCCTAGGCTTTATTTAGAAAAACAAAACATTGACCCTGAGGAATTTTTTGAAAAAATTGGTTACTCAGGAGCGCATGATGCGACTATTTTTTCGGTTTTGAGTAAAAAAGTTTCAGCGGGAGTTCTTAATTCATTAGTTTGGGAAAAGTTTGTAAGAGAAAATCCTAAAAAGGCCAAAGAACTTAATATTTTTTTCGTGACTCCCAAATATTTTGATTACAATTGGACAGTAAGAAAAGATCTAACCAATGAAATAAAAGAATCCATAACTAATGCATTTCTAAAACTTAATTACAATAATTCTACTCATAGAAAAATTTTAGATCTTCAAAGAGCAAAGAAATACATTAAGACTCACGATCAAAATTATTCAGATATTTTCATAGCAGGTAAAAAAACTGGTCTTATAAAATAGTTATCTGCCAGTGTATTTTGATCTTAAAAAGGAACTTAAAAAATCAACTAATATTACAATTGATATAGTAAAAATTAATATTGTTGATACCTCATTATAGTGAAATAAGCTAAGTCTGTAATATAAGAGTTGACCTAAACCACCTGCTCCAATTATTCCAAGTATAGCTGCAGCACGTATATTATTTTCCCATCTATATAATAAGTAGCTCAACATTTGAGGAAAGATTTCTGGAAATATATAATAAAGAAAATATCTTAAGAAAGTTCCATTATTTGTTTTGATGCTATTCTTCTCATTTTCTGTCTCTTGATTTTCTAATAATTCAACAAAAAGTCTTCCTAAAATTCCAGTTGTGTGAAGCATTAAAGCCAATGTCCCAGTAAAAGGTCCAAGGCCAAACAATATTACCAAAATTAAACCCCATAAAAGATCAGGAATTGATCTTAAAAAATTAAGAAAAAATTTTAAAAAACTATTTAAAAAAATAATTTTTATATTTGAAGAAATCATAATAAAAAAAGCAAAAACAAAAGATAAAACGGTGCTCACAAATGAAATCATTATTGTTTCAAAGGATGCATCTATAACTTCCGACAAAAATTTAGCACTAATATTTGGGTTGGTAAATTCTTTAAAAAAATCAAAAAAAGATAAAACAGTTTCATATTTTAAAGCTCCCGATAAATTTGTTTTTAGAAAAATAAAACATGCGACTAAGAAAAGAATAATTAATATAAAAGTCAAAAACTTTAATTTCTTGCAGTACATTTTATGTAAATACTTTCCTTATGAAATTTGAAACCTGGTCACAAATGTAAACAAGTACTATCAGCACTAGAACTATAGTTGAAACTTCATTTAATTTCATCATCTTAATTGCAAGTTCCATCTGCTGTCCAAGTCCACCTGCTCCTACAATCCCAAGAATTAATGAAGTTCGTATGGCACATTCCCATCTAAAAATAATGTATGAAATTATTTCTTTTGAACATATTGGCAATGTAGTATAAAAAAAAACTTTAAATTTCCCTACCCCTCTCCTTATTAAGTTTTCTAAAGGAATAGAATTACTAGAATCAATTATTTCAATAAAAACTTTAGTCATAAAACCTGTAAAAGTAATTACAATTGATAAGATTGCAGCATTAATGCCTAATCCAATTATTCTAACTAATAACAAAGCTACTATTATTTCCGGCAGACTTCTAAAAAATAACAAATTAGATCTTAAAAAATATCTACTCATATCTTTAATTTTCTTTTTATTTTTAAAAATTATTGACGAAGATAAAGAATTTGAACAGATAATGGATAATGGTATCGATATTAAGAGGCATATAAAAATACTTACTGTTGCAATTGATACTGTTATGAAAGTATTTTCAACTGTCATATACAAGAACTCTTTGGAGTACTCCAAAGGAACAAATAAATAAAGTAAGTCTTTAATCTTATTAAAATTTAGATTTAAAAGATTAGACTTTTCAAGAATATAACTTGAAAAAGTTATAGTTAAAAAAAATATAAGAAAAAATACTAAGTTTTTAATGATGTAATAATTTTTCATAAGGTTCTTAAACTAAAATTTTGGCTTTCCTTGATAAATTTCTTCTTGCTTTATTTTTGAAAACTTTTTTGGTGTTCCATCAAATACTATTTTTCCATTATTAATTCCAATAATTCTTGTAAAATATTTTTTCGCAATTTCAGGTTGATGTAGAGAACAAATTAATGTTGCAGTTGTTTTTTTTTGATATTCCAAAATTTTTTTTAATAAAAAATTTGATCGACCAGGATCCACAGCGCTGAGCGGTTCGTCTAATATCATCACGTTGGGTTGAGACAAAAAAATTCTAGCTATAGAAATTGCTTGTTTTTGTCCTCCAGAAAGAGTTTCAATATTTTCATCAATTTTTTGTAGTAAGTCTAATTCTTTAAGAACCAATTCAATTGATTTTTTTTTAAAAGGAAAAAAAAGAGAAGCAATTACCTTTATAATTGACCATTTATTAATATAACTTGCGTGTAAAGCAGAAATTACTTTTTGCCTATTTGGCATATCTGGTATTTGTGGAACTAGATAAAAATATTTTCTTATTTTATCTTGAAAAAAATTATTTTTTTTCCAGAAATCCTCAGAATTTATAAATATTTTACCTTCATTTGGTTTCCAACCAAAAGATATTATATTTAGGAATAAAGTTTTTCCTGAACCTGTTGGACCAATAACAGCAATCCTCTCTTTATGTAAAACTTCTACATTTAAATTATAAAGTAAAGTTTTTTTATTACTCTTTAAAGAAATATTTTCTAGTTTTAAATGATAAAACATAATTGTAAAAAAAATTTAAATTCTTTGAAAAATTATCACAAAATAATCTATATTCATTAATGATACAATATTTGTTAAAGATAGAATATTAAATTGGATAAAAATTTTTACATAAAAAAAATTGATTTTGAAGAAAATACGTTAAATTATTTTGACAAAATAATAGACGTACGGTCAGAAAATGAGTTTAAAGAGGATTCAATTCCAACGTCAATAAACTACCCAGTACTTAATAACAACGAAAGAGATATAGTTGGGAAACTTTATTCTAATAACATATTTGAGTCCAGAAAACTTGGAGCACAAATTATTTCAAAAAATATAAGTAAGTTTTTAAAACTAAGTAATTTTAAAAAAACTGATAAAATTCTTCTATATTGCTGGAGAGGTGGAATGAGATCATTAAGTATGTATTTAGTTATGAAAAGTATTGGATATAATGTTCAAATTCTTAACAAAGGTTATAAGTCTTTCAGAGCATACATAAGAGATTTTTTTGAAAATCATGTTACGAAGTTCCGCTTTAATATTTTGGGAGGACTTACTGGTTCAGGAAAGACATTCTTTTTAAATTTGTTATCCGAGAAATACAATGTATTAAACTTAGAAAAAATTTCTAAACACAAGGGTTCAGCTCTAGGTGATATTCCGAATGCAAAACAACCAAGTCAAAAAAAATTTGAAACCCATATTTGGTATGAAATTCAAAAACTGAATATAAATAAAAAAATTTGGGTAGAATCTGAAAGTAATAAAATAGGAAAGCTATCAATTCCGAATAAAATTTTTTCAAATATGTTAAACGGAAAAATACTTAACTTAGACATTAATATAAAAGATAGAGCCAAGTACATTACAAAAGATTACAAATATTTTGTAGAAAATCCAGAGCCAGTATTAAAAAAAATAAAAATATTAAAAAAATTTCTTACAAATAAAAATTTTTTAATATTAGAAAAAGATTTAAAAACAAAAAATTATTTGAGTTTCACTGAAAACTTGCTTAAATTTCATTACGATAAAGTATACAAAAAAAGGAAATTTTTTACAGATAAAATGATCACCTTTAATCTAAAACTTTCTGGTATTAACAAAAAAAATTTAAGTAATATAGTGCAAGTTATAGAGACTAATTTTCCGTAGATTCTTTTCTTGTTATAAGCTTTTTAGCTTTCTCATAGTCATTTTCGGAAACTAAAACTCTAACTGGAAATGCATTTATATTACCTTCTGTTGAACTTATAAATTCGTCAAAAACTAGAAAATTAATATCATTTTGATTTAGTTGGTGTTTAACCCAACTTAAAAAAATTAGTTCATTTGTTTTTACAAGAATCTTCATATCCAGATAATAATTTATTTATTTTTTCTCTAAAATCGTCATCAACAGTAAAATAGAATCCATTTTCTTCATGTAAACTTTTACCGGTTTTATGAAACTCATCAATGTGAGCTTTAAAAGTAATTAGATTTTTTACTAAAAATTTTTTTCCATCATCGTCAAAAATATAAATTTTTTTCATTATTTAATTTTATTATCATATAATTGCAGAAATTTTAAAAAAAATTATTATTTTAATTATATGCGAAGGACTTACGAAAATGATTCTAAACTTATCGATTATCCTGAAGATATGGAAATCTTAGTTGTTGATAAAAGAAGTAAATGGAGAGCTTCATCTTCAAAAGCAAATCGTCG